>DRKK01000281.1 GCA_011051815.1 Sphingomonadales bacterium
CCATGATAAATATTGCGATATAAACCGGGATTTTCAGAGTATTCTGGACCTTGGGTGCCGGGACGGGGGCCTTGGGCAACTGCTGGTGGACAAACAGGTAATCGGACAGGATTTATCAAATAACTTCTCCGGCATCAATCTTCAGGCTGACGAAGAATTTCTGCCTTTCAAGCCCAAATCCCTGGACCTCGTCCTCAGCAACCTCAGCCTTCATGCGGTCAATGACCTGCCCGGTTGTCTGGCTCAGATCATGACCTGTTTGAAGCCCGACGGCCTGTTCCTTTGCGCCCTGTTTGGCGGGGAGACCCTCAGCGAATTGCGCCATTGTCTGATGGAAGCCGAAATGAATGTTCGCGGCGGGGCCAGCCCGCGCATTGCCCCCTTTATGGACTTGCGGGACGGCGGCGCATTATTACAGCGCGCCGGATTTGCCCTGCCCGTGGCAGAGGTGGACCGGATTACGGTGACCTATGAAAATGCTTTCAAATTGATGGCGGATTTAAAGGGCATGGGCGAGAGCAATATCCTCACCAAACGATTCCGGGGCCTGACCTCACCGCGCCTTATGATGGAATGTGCCCGGATTTACAGCGAAAAATTCACCGACGACCGGGGCCGAATCACGGCCACTTTCGACATCATATACCTCATGGGCTGGTCCCCCCACAAAAGCCAGCAACAACCCCTAAAGCCGGGACAAGGCAAGGTGAGTCTGACGGAGGTGTTTGGCCAAACACCTGATGGGTAAAATTACAAAAAATCCCGGATCATGGCGATGAGGGGCTCGTCGGCGGGGGGCATGGGGTAATTTTTCAGGTCGCCTATTCTGACCCATTTCAGATTTTGTCCCTCCTGCGCTATAAGGATTCCGTCCCAACGGCGGCAGAGGAATGTGGGCATCATCAGGTGAAAATCCGGGTAGGTATGAGAGGCAAAGACGAACGGCGCGAGGCAGGCCTCGGTCACATCAATATTCAGTTCCTCATTCAATTCCCGGATCAAAGCCCGTTCCGGCGTTTCACCCGGCTCCACTTTGCCGCCGGGGAATTCCCACAGCCCGGCCATGCTCTTGCCCTCTGGGCGTTGAGCCAGCAGGATGCGGCCATCAATATCAATCATGATCACGGCCGAGACCAATATGATTTTTACCGGACCCGTGGGGCGACCCGGCACCTGTGGGCAAAGATCCGTCATGGTTTTTTCCAGTCTTCACGGCGCAGGCGGTAAAATTCGCTGCAGCCCTCACAGTGGCCGTCCCGGTCATAGACCTCTGGCACCGCGCCCTCATGTATAAAGCCAACTTTTTCCAATATCCGGCGGGAACCTTTGTTGGCCGCCGCCGTCTGGGCCACATAGCTTTTGATGATCCCGGTCTCAAATCCCGCGCCCAGAGCCGCATTCAGCAATTCCGTGCCCAGCCCCTTGCCCCAATAGTCCGAATGCATCCAATAGCCAACTTCTGTTTCTTCCGTCACGGTAAAAATACGAATGCCGCCCATATGACGACCCGAGTCCTTATTCGTCATAGCATAGCGGATTGAACTGCCATCCTGAAATTGTGCCATGGCGTCAGCAATGAATTTCACGCCGTCCTCTTGGGTATAGGGGAAGGGGATATTGGTGGACAACCATTGGGTCACATCCCAATTGCCCAATATTTCCACATGGGCCGCCGTATCCTGCGGGCCAAAGGGCCGGAGCCACATCCGGGCTGTTTCTATTTCCTCTGGAAAATACATCTCAACTCCGATAATCCGCATTTATATCAATATAACCGTGGGTCAAGTCGCAAGTCCAGACCGTTGCCTGTCCCTCACCGACACCCACATCAACGGTGATGTCAATATCCTGTCCTTTAAGGTGGGCGGTACAGGCGGCCTCATCATAGCCCGGAACAGCCATGCCGAACGCGGTTACTTTCTGGCCGCCGATGATGATCTCCAGCTTATCCCGGTCGGCGGCTTCCCCGGCCTTACCCACCGCCATGACAATACGGCCCCAATTGGCATCCTCGCCCGCGATAGCGGTCTTGACCAACGGTGAATTGGCAATGCTGAAGGCAATGACTTTGGCGGCCCGGTCATCCTCGGCCCCGCTGACAGTGATGGTGATGAATTTGCTGGCCCCTTCGCCGTCACGCACCACCTGATGGGCCAGGTCCAGCAACAAATCCTGAAAAGCCGCCCGAAATTCAGCAAGGCACGGATCATGGAGGTCAGTAATTTCAGTCTGTCCGGTGGCAAAGGCCATCAAGCTATCAGAGGTCGACGTATCACTATCCACCGTGATGGCGTTAAAACTGCTATCAGCAGCCTCCTTCAACAGGCTTTGCAAAGCATGCTGGCTCAGGCCCGCGTCAGTAAAGACATAGGCCAGCATGGTTGCCATATCCGGGGCGATCATGCCGGAGCCTTTGGCAATGCCGCAGATTGTGACCTCTGTGCCGTTAATATGCACCCGCCGCACCGCCCCCTTGGCAAAGGTATCGGTGGTCAGGATAGCCTGTGCCGCCGCCGCAAAGCCACCGCCGGACAGATCATCAACAATGGCGTCCATATGGGCGGTGATCTTATCCGCCTCCAACACCTCACCAATCACACCGGTTGAGGAAATATAAATCTCATTTCGTGCGCAGCCGAGTTTACCCGATAGGCTGTCCACGGTCATGGCCATGGCCCGATCCCCGGCCTTGCCTGTGAAGGCATTGGCATTGCCCGCATTGACCAGCAACGCCCGGGCCTTCTTGCCCAAAGACAGATGTTTCCGGCACAGGTCAACCGGGGCCGACGCGGTGCGCGAGCGGGTAAAAACCCCGGCCACGGTCGCGCCGTGAGGAAAAGACACACACAACAAATCATCCCGGTCCTGATATTTCATACCGGTGGCCGCCGTGGCCATCTCAACCCCGCCTATATAAGGGAAATCAGGAAACGACTCCGGAGCCAGAGGGGATGTTTTTATTACTTTCGCCATGCTTTACTATCTTGCTTTATCGGTTTAAATTTCTGCCTGTTATCAAGCATATAACCCGCCAAATGAAATATTGTCCAATATTTCCGGCTTTTTCACATAAAATAAAGGTATTTCTGTCTTTTTATCCTGTCATATGACGGATCAGTCATTGACAGACAGGCGGGACGCTCTTATCTGTTCTATGTATTTTTGGTGAAACGGGCTGGCATTCCATGTGACCCGCAAACCCGGTAGTTTAAGGAAATAAAATAAAATGTTGGGAATGGGCAAGCTCGCCAAAAAAGTTTTTGGAAACGCCAATAGTCGCTATATCAAACGCCTTCAGCCACGCATTAAGGCTATCAATGCACTGGAAGAAGATATTCAGAAATTGTCCGATGAGGAGCTTCGCGCCAAGACCGAAGAATTCCGCGCCCGCCTGAAAGACGGCGCAACATTGGACAGTCTGCTGGTTGAGGCCTTTGCCACCGTACGCGAGGCCGCCGTGCGTACCTTGGGCCAACGCCATTATGACGTACAGTTGATCGGCGGTATTGTCCTCCATGAATGTAAAATTTCCGAGATGAAAACCGGTGAGGGCAAGACCCTTGTCTCCACTTTGGCCGGCTATCTGAACGCCCTGCCCGGCAAGGGGGTTCATATCGTCACCGTCAATGATTATCTGGCCAGCCGCGATTCGGCATGGATGGGCCGGGTGTTTGAATTCCTTGGCATGACCACAGGCTGCATCATTCCCAATATGGATGACGAGGCCCGCAAGCAAGCCTATGCTGCCGATATTACCTATGCCACCAATAATGAACTAGGCTTTGATTATCTACGTGATAATATGAAATTCCAC
>DRKK01000282.1 GCA_011051815.1 Sphingomonadales bacterium
ATGCATAATACATCCGGGGCCGGGCCTGATTTTGCCGTGACCACAAGCCTGAATACGAACTATGTCAATCTGGCGAAGAATTTTTCCCACCGCCTGATTCTCACCGAATTACATTTGGGGGCATTGATGGAGGCCGACCTTGGGTGCCCGATTATAACCCTTGAATGTGGCGGCAGTTCTGACTTTCAGGCGGATCAAAAGGCCCTTTCGGCTTTAGAGTGGTTGACCACAGGCGAAAATCTGTTCCGTAAGAATGGCGCCCCTCAGCCAGATATATACAAACATCCTCTGCGTTTTGAAATCCGGGATAATGTTAGCATCTGTTATGCTGATCATCCTGTGGCTGACAGCAACATTACCCTTTACCCGGATATAGAAAAATATAATTTTGGTATAACGCCAGAAAATATATGCCTCGGCTGGGTTGGGCCAAAGGGGTTGGGCTATTTTTCGGCTATAGATGATTGTGGCCATGATATTAAAGGTGACTTGTTTTGCGTGAAACAGGACAAGCTCTATACATCACAGCCCTTACGGCTTTTTATGGTAACCCCCCGGCCGGAAATAGCCAAAAAGGACTGCCTGTTTTATCTGGTTAGGGCAAATACGCCATAAAAAACCTCACTCAAAGGAAATTTTCTTCTGGCGTTGCTTTTTCTGAATGCCGCGTTTTTTCTTGCTTTCCACACGTTTTGCCTTGGCACCCCGGCTAGGTTTGGTGGGACGGCGGGTTTTGGGCGGCACAACGGCCTGCCTGATCAGGTCGACCAAACGGGCGCGGGCGTCTTCACGGTTTCTCAACTGACTGCGGAAACGATTGGCCGTAATGACAATCAGGCCGCCCGCAGTCATGCGGTGGCCTGATATTTTCTTTAGGCGGTCAAAGACTTCCGTCTTTATGGTCGGGCAGTTAGCCGCATCAAAACGGATTTGCACCGCCGTTTCCACCTTGTTGACATTCTGACCACCGGGACCGGGGGAGCGTATAAAATGCTCCTCTATCTCATCCTCATGGACAGATATGCTGTTGGTGATTTTTATCAAAAAGAATCCTAGAAGGGAATCTCGTCATCAAGATCGGACGATCCGCCGCCGTATGAGCTGCCCCCGCCGTCACCGCCGGATGAAGAGCCGCCGTAATCACCGCCACCGGAGGGTGCGCCGCCGCCGTCATTCCGACCACCAAGCATGGTCAGTTCGCCCCGGAAGCGTTGCAGAACAACCTCAGTTGTATATTTTTCAACCCCGGCATTGTCGGTCCATTTGCGGGTTTGCAATGCCCCCTCCACATAGAGGGTAGACCCCTTGCGCAGATATTGTTCGGCCACACGGCATAAATTTTCGTTAAAAATGACCACCCGGTGCCATTCAGTACGCTCTTTTCGTTCCCCTGAATTACGATCTTTCCAGGTTTCAGAGGTGGCGAGATTCAGGGTCACCACCGGCTTGCCGTCCTGGGTGTGGCGCACCTCGGGATCCCGGCCCAAATTCCCTATAAGTATTACTTTGTTGACACTACCGGCCATATTTATTTCCTAACGTTGATTGATTAACTTGACCTCACCATATACATAACTATCATGAATTTCAATGAGAACAAAATAAGAACTTGACTTATTGCGAAAAAACGCCAAATTGCTCTTATGTTATTATAAAAAGAAGTATCAAATACTATGCTGACCAAGATTTCCATACAGGGTGCGCGGGAACATAACCTGAAAAATATCAATGTTGAAATTCCCCGGGATAAGCTGGTGGTAATTACGGGGCTGAGTGGCTCCGGCAAATCGTCACTGGCCTTTGACACCATCTATGCGGAGGGTCAGCGCCGTTACGTGGAAAGCCTGTCAGCTTACGCGCGTCAGTTTTTGGAGCTGATGCAAAAGCCGGACTGCGATCATATTGACGGCCTGTCCCCGGCAATTTCCATTGAGCAGAAAACCACCTCCCGCAACCCCCGTTCCACCGTGGGGACCGTGACGGAAGTCTATGATTATATGCGTCTGCTTTATGCCCGCATCGGGGTGCCCTATTCCCCGGCCACCGGCCTGCCCATTGAAAGCCAGACCATCAGCCAGATGGTGGATAGGGTCATGACGCTGGACGAAGGCACGCGCCTTTTCCTGCTGGCTCCTATCGTACGTGGGCGCAAGGGTGAATATCGCAAGGAATTTGCCGAATTGCAGCGTCAGGGCTTTCAGCGGGTCAAGATTGACGGTGAATTTTACGAGATTGAGGACATCCCGGCGCTGGATAAGAAAATCAAACATGATATTGAGGTGGTGGTTGACCGGATCGTGGTGCGCCCCGACCTTGAAACCCGCCTTGCCGACAGTATGGAAACCGCCCTTGATCTGGCCGAGGGGCTGGCCATTGTGGAATATGCCGGGGGTGATAAAACGGGGGAACAGATATTATTCTCGGCAAAATTCGCCTGTCCGGTATCGGGCTTTACCATAGAGGAAATTGAACCACGCCTGTTTTCTTTTAACAATCCGTTCGGGGCCTGCCCGGCCTGTGACGGCCTTGGCAAAAAGCTCTATTTTGACCCGGAACTTGTGGTGCCGGATAAGACAAAAAGTCTGGATAAGGGGGCTCTTGCCCCATGGAGCAAGTCCAACGCCCCCTATTATGCCCAAACCCTGAAAAGCCTTGCCAAACATTACAAGTTTAAAACCAATTATCCGTGGGAAAAACTTGAGCCAAAAGTACAGGACGTCATCCTCTATGGCAGCGGCAATGAAATCATTGAAATGATCTATAGTGATGACCGCAAGGAATATAAGGTTGAAAAGCCTTTTGAAGGCATCATCGGTAATATTGAACGGCGCTGGCGGGAAACCGAAAGCAATATGATGCGTGAGGAACTGGGTAAATACCAAAGTGCCTCCGAATGTGAAGATTGTGGTGGGTACCGTCTGAAAAAAGAAGCTCTTGTGATCAAAATTGATGACAAGCATATCGGTCAGATTACCGAACTTTCCATAGCCGACAGCTATGCCTGGTTTAAACAATTGCCCGCCAAGCTCAGCGACAAGGATCAGGAAATTGCCGCCCGGGTATTAAAGGAAATCAGTGAACGGCTCGGTTTTTTGAATAACGTCGGCCTGAATTACCTTAACCTATCCCGCAAATCCGGCAGCCTGTCGGGGGGCGAATCCCAACGTATCCGGCTGGCCTCACAAATCGGTTCCGGCCTGACGGGTGTATTATATGTGCTGGATGAGCCATCCATCGGCCTGCATCAGCGGGATAATGACCGGCTTCTGGAAACTCTGTTTAACCTGCGGGATATGGGCAATACGGTTCTGGTGGTCGAGCATGACGAAGACGCCATCCGCAACGCCGACCATGTGATTGATATGGGACCGGGCGCGGGCGAACATGGCGGGGAGGTCGTTGCCGAAGGAACATTGCAGGATATTCTGGACAATAAAGACAGCCTGACCGGGCAATATCTGTCGGGTGTAAAATCCATTCCGGTACCGCCGGAACGGCGCAAGGGCCATATGGCGGGGCGCAAGCGTAAAGAAATCGTCATTAAGGGGGCGACGGGCAATAACCTGAATAATGTCACCACCGCCATTCCTCTGGGCACCATGACCTGTATTACCGGCGTATCGGGAAGCGGCAAATCCACACTGACCGTGGATACGCTCTACCGGGGTGTGGCCCGCAAGTTGAATAACAATCGCAATATCCCGGCGCCTCATAAGGATATCCTGGGCTTGGAATTTATTGACAAGGTGGTGGACATTGACCAGTCACCCATTGGCCGGACGCCGCGCTCAAATCCGGCCACTTATACTGGGGCCTTTACCCCGATCCGGGACTGGTTCGCCGGTCTGCCAGAGGCCAAGGCGCGGGGCTATAAACCGGGACGTTTTTCATTCAATGTAAAGGGCGGACGCTGTGAATCTTGTCAGGGGGATGGCCTGATCAAGATTGAAATGCATTTCCTACCGGACGTTTATGTTCAATGTGATGTCTGTATGGGCAAGCGGTATAACCGGGAAACGCTGGAAATAAAATTCAAGGGTAAATCCATTTCTGACATATTGGATATGACCGTGGAGGAAGCCGCGAAATTCTTTGCCGCCGTGCCAAGCATCCGGGACAAGATGGTAACATTGGAACAGGTGGGCCTGAGCTATATCAAGGTCGGACAAGCCGCCACCACCCTGTCCGGCGGTGAGGCACAGCGGGTGAAGCTCAGCAAGGAATTATCCAAGAGGTCCACCGGACGCACCCTTTATATTCTTGATGAACCGACCACGGGCCTGCATTTTGAAGATATAAAGAAATTACTGGAAGTACTCCATGCGCTTGTGGATCAGGGCAACACGGTTGTGATCATTGAACATAACCTGGAAGTTATCAAAACTTGCGACTGGATCATTGATCTGGGGCCGGAGGGTGGCGATGGTGGCGGTTATATTCTTGCAGAAGGGACACCGGAAAAAATTATTACAGTCGAAAAAAGCTATACAGGTCAATACCTTAAGGATTATATATAGAATTTTGTTATATTTCTTATTAAAATTAACCATTTGTTAACCATAACGATAGTATATTTTACCTGTAACAGATACCCAACCATATCTGGTACGACCCAACTTACTAACTTATACAAATCTCCATAATGAAGACGTCTGCTTTTACCCAGAAAGCAGACGTTTTTTTTTATGGCCCCTGCCCCGGTTAAATGATATGACCCGCCCATGACATATAAAGAAATACATATCATCGGCGGCGGCCTTGCGGGAACAGAGGCCGCATGGCAGATCATTGAGCAGGGAATCCCGGTTATCCTCCATGAAATGCGGCCTGTGCGCAAGACCGATGTCCATAAAACAGATGGTCTGGCGGAAATGGTCTGTTCCAACAGCTTCCGTTCCGACGATTATGAAAATAATGCGGTGGGCCTGCTGCATGAAGAAATGCGCCGGTGTGATTCCTTGATCATGGCCGCAGCACAGGAAAATACCGTCCCCGCCGGCAGTGCCCTCGCCGTAGATCGGGACGGGTTCAGTGCCTCTGTTCAGGAGAAGTTGGAAGCCAACCCCCTGTTCACCATGGTGCGGGAAGAAATAGCCACCATTCCGCCAGAGGACTGGGATAATGTAATCATAGCCACGGGTCCCTTGACCTCTGATGCTCTTGCCCGGTCAATCCTTGATGTGACGGGTGAGGATGAACTGGCCTTTTTTGATGCCATTGCCCCGATCATCTATAAGGACAGTATTGATTTCTCCACCGCATGGTATCAATCTCGTTATGACAAGGGTGATACGGCGGATTATATCAACCTGCCCCTGTCCCGGAAAAATTATGAAACCCTTATCGACGACCTGATTGATGGGGAAAAATATGACTATAAGGATTGGGAGAAGGACACCCCTTATTTCGATGGCTGTATGCCCATAGAGGTCATGGCGGAACGGGGCCGTGAGACATTGCGGTTTGGTCCTATGAAACCCGTCGGCCTGATCAGCCCTCATACGGGAGAACAGGCCTATGCGGTATTACAACTTCGGCAGGATAACAAGCTGGGCACGCTCTATAATATGGTCGGCTTTCAGACCAAGATGAAATACGGCGCACAGGTGGAGACTTTTCAGAAAATTCCGGGGTTAGAGAAAGCAAAATTCGCCCGGCTTGGTGGCCTGCACCGTAATACCTTCATCAACAGTCCTAATCTATTGGACAGCAACCTGCGCCTTAAAGGCATGCCTCGTCTGCGCTTTGCCGGACAGATTAGTGGTGTTGAGGGTTATGTGGAAAGTGCCGCCATGGGATTAATGGCCGGACGCTTTGCCGCTGGTGAACGTAAAGGCCATGAAATTCCCGCCCCGCCAATCACCACCGCATTCGGAGCCTTGACCCATTATATCACCGGTGGGCAGATTCCCGGAGCAGGCGCGCGGAAGAATTTTCAGCCCATGAATATAAATTTCGGCATCATGCCGGTGTTGGACGGCAAGAAAATGAAACGCAAAGACCGCAAGCCCGCCAAATCAGCGCGCGCTTTGGATGCCCTTGCCAAATGGTTGAAGATGACTAAATTCGGTTAAACAGGGCCGCTGTCAGCAAATGCCACTGACGGCCAAAGGCTCCCGCTTTTTCCTCAAGTTTAAAGGGATCATAGTCGGCTTTACGAATGGTTTTCAGATAACTTCTGCATAGAGTAGACAGTAAAAAAACCGACCGGGAATCGGCATTTATACGTTTCTTTTCCCGCGCGATATGATCAAGATTCTGTTCAGCTTTCTGGCAAAGCCCCTCAATGATAGGCTGAAATACATCGGGACGATCCGGGCATAGGAATTTGTCGAGACCATATCCATGTTTTTTCATTAAATCCTGCGGCATATAGCTTTTTTTCAAGGACAAATGGTACGGGACAGCCCGAATAATACCCACATATCCCCACGCGCGCCCCAACATATGGGCCAAATCATCAATATCCCGCTGTCCTGTGATATGAACC
>DRKK01000283.1 GCA_011051815.1 Sphingomonadales bacterium
GATTACTATCTTTTCGGGCGCTGAAGGTAATTTCGCCGCCGTCTTTCATGGCCTGCACCGCATTGCGGGACAGATTCAGGAACACGCGGAATATCTGGTCACTGTCGGCGTGGATGGTGAAATTTTCCGGGAAATCAGGAATAATCTGAATATTGCCAAGATCCGTCACGCCAAGGGAGAGACAGACTTCTTCGATAATATGTTTCAGATTAACTGCTGAAAGGTCAGGTTTTTCAACACCGGCCTTGCCGTATTTCAGGGTATTTTCGCAGAGCCGTATGGCCCGGTCCACCGCCTTGACAAAGCGGGGGGCCAGTTTCTGGACGACCGGGTTATCGACACTGCTTAAATGATCGGAGACCATCTGGGCGCTGGACAGGATATTGCGCAGGTCATGGTTGATCTTGCTGACACTTTCCCCCAATTGGGCCAGATGCTTTTTTTGAATCAGGGCGGCGCGGATTTCATTCTGCATGGCGGCCAGTTCCCGCATGACAATGCCAATCTCATCGGCCCGCCCCTCAACGGACAGATCAATGGGGGCATTTTCCGGGGCTGCCCGAAAGGCGGTGACGCTTTTGGTCATCTTTTGCACCGGTCGGATCAACAGGTAAGACAGGCTGAAATAAACCAGCCCGGCGGTGATCAGGGATATGATGATTGAAAGCAACATCACATTGATGGAAAACCGCCGCATATCCTCACATAATAAATTCTCGTGAAAGATAATTTCGATGAAAGTATCTTCGTCGGGCTTGGCAGGGTTTTGTTGGGTGGCATCGGCCTGCATAAAATTGGCATAGCCCTTAACCTGTATCAGGCTTTTATGGGGGTGGGTATGAAAGAGGCTTTTCATGGTATCCCGTATCATGTCCGAATAGGACGGATCACGGATGTCATAGCGCATGGCCACATTCAGGGGTTGATCCGTGTTGAGGACAAGCTGCCTTTTGTCCTTTTGTTTCAGGCTTATGGCCACCACGCCTGCATTGCCCAATAGCTTGCGGGACAGCATCTCGCTGATCATATGGTCGGGGGCGGCTTCGATGGCCAGAATGGCGATATTGGCGGCGGCCAGTCTTTCCTCAAGCCATGTCTTGCGAAAATTGACCACCGACGGCACATAGATCAGCACCTCTGCCAGCAGAACAAAGAATATGGTCAGCAGCAAAAGTTGCAAAGAGAGATGAGACCTGAGTTTCTGAAACATGAAAGTGGTGTGTTTCCTCTACGGGGTTATTATGTGCCTGAGTTATCCAAGTGTAGCTATTTTTTTGATCAATAGGGAGAAAAAAATTACCCACAGATAACAGGAACCAAAAAAACGATGCAGAGGCGGTGTTGGTGATTGACTCGTCCTGAGAATGGCATTATACACCCCATTTGAAATCGAACGTCAGATTATTGTGGTCTGGCGATAATTTATACACGCCGTTATGAGCCTTAAAATAACGGTATATGGAGTAGTCCAGTGAAACGTACATTTCAACCAAGTGTCCTGGTTCGTAAACGCCGTCATGGTTTCCGCTCGCGGTCTGCCACTGTTGGTGGTCGCCGGGTATTATCCGCACGTCGGGCCAAAGGGCGCAAACGCCTGTCCGCATAATCCTGACCACAGGGTAAAGATATTTTCAGCAACCGGCCCTGATATTTCAGCGGCCGGTTTTGTTGTTTGGGAAGCGTGATGACCAAGTCTTCTGACCATAACAAGCACAAGATTCCCACGCTGGCAAAGCGGCGGGACTTTCTGCGCATTGCCGCCACCCGTAAAAAATGGGTTGCCCCCGGCATGATCGTTCAGATGGCCGAAGGTACAGAGGACAGATCCGCCATCCGGGTTGGCTATACCGCCAGTAAAAAGGTCGGTAATGCGGTCCGGCGCAACCGGGCCAAGCGGCGGCTTCGGGAAGTGGTGCGTAAAAGCCTGTGGGACCGGGGGGTGCGGGGCCATGATTATGTGCTTATTGCCCGGTCGGCAACGGTGGATATGTCCTTTGATCAGCTGATTCGCGATTTTAACTGGTGTCTCAAGCGCTTGAAACCTTCAAATGCCCGTGAATTATCGGCTGAAACCGCTGATCAGGCCCCCGGCACAGGGGACAAGGCGTGATTCTCCTCAACTGGCTCTTGAAAGCCGTGATTACAGTCTATAGATATACTCTTTCGCCGCTTTTGGGTAAAAACTGTCGTTATCTGCCCACATGTTCGGAATATGCCACGGAGGCCATTGATCGTTTTGGGGCTTTTAAAGGCGGGCTGTTGGCGATCCGGCGTATTGGCCGCTGTCATCCCTGGGGAGGCCACGGGTTTGATCCGGTACCGGAAAAAGATAATGACATTGATAATAGGCAAGGCCGATGATGTCGGTCCAATGAAAAGTAACTAGAGAAGCAGTCCATGGAAGACAACCGTAATTTTATGATCGCCATTGCCCTGACTATGGTGATTTTGCTGGGATATACCTATCTGTATGATGCGCCCCGTCAACAGGCGGCGGAGCAGGTCCGTCAGGAACAGCAAGTGGCACAGGCCGAACAGAAAAGCGATGAAATCCCCGATTTCAACAGCGGTTCAGATGCCACGGACATGATCCCCGGTCAAAATCCTATGGATACGGCGCCGACAACCGTTGACCGGGATGCGGTCTTGACCACCCGGGACCGGATTACCATCGAAAGCCCTCATGTCCATGGCTCCATCGCGCTTAAGGGGGCGCGGATTGATGATCTGACCCTGACCGATTACAAGGAAACGCTGGACCCGGATTCGAAAGATGTGGCCCTGCTCAATCCGGTGGGTACAGCGGATGCCTATTTCGTTGATTTCAACTGGGGCATCGACGGGGCCAAGGGGCCGGATAAAAATTCTGTCTGGACAGCGGACAATGATATGCTGGAAGCCGGGGGCAGTGTGACCCTTAAATGGGATAACGGTGCCGGTCTGTTGTTTAGCCGTACCATCTCTCTTGATGAAAATTACATGTTTTCCGTAACCCAGAAAGTGACCAACACAACGGATGCGGCGGTCAAGGTGGCCCAATATGGCCGTATCGTCCGTCATAGCCGCCCAAAAGGCATGTCGCTTTATATCCTTCATGAAGGCCCTATGTGGTCACTGGATGAAGGCATAGAGGAATTTACCTTCTCTGACCTTGAGGATATGGGTAAGACGGAAAAGAAAACTTCTAAGGGCACCGATGGCGGCTGGGTCGGTATTACCGACAAATATTGGCTGGTGGCCCTGATCCCGGACCCTAAAAAAACATTCACGGCTGAAATTTATCGCCGGGGGGATGATAATTCAGAGAAATTCTATGCCAATTTCTTTCATGGCTGGACGGCACTTAAGGCCGGGGAAAGCTATGTGGAAACATCCCGCCTGTTTGCCGGGGCCAAGAAGGTTTCCCTGCTGGACTATTACACGGATGTTGAGAATGTAAAAATGCTCAATTATGCCATTGACTGGGGAATGTTTTATTTCCTGACCAAGCCGATTTTCTATCTTCTGGAATTGCTTTATGGTTTTGTTGGTAATTTTGGCATCGCCATTCTGTTGTTGACCGCCATTGTCAAGCTGGCCATGTTCCCCATCGCCAATAAGGGCTATAAGTCCATGAATAAGATGAAGGTCATTCAGCCCAAGATGCAGGCCCTGAAGGAAAAATACGGTGATGACAAGGTCAAACTACAACAGGCGACCATGGAGCTATATAAGAAGGAAAAGGTTAATCCGGTGTCCGGGTGCCTGCCCATGCTCCTGCAGTTTCCGGTATTTTTCGCCCTTTATAAGGTGTTGTATGTGACCATCGACATGCGTCACGCCCCCTTCTTTGGCTGGATCAAGGATCTGTCCGGGCCGGATACCATGCTGGTCACCAACCTGTTTGGCCTGATCCCGTGGGAGCCGACGGGCTTCCTTGCCCTTGGTATTCTGCCGATCTTTATGGGCTTTACCATGTGGTTGCAGATGCAGATGAATCCGTCATCTGGTGATCCCATGCAGCGCAAGATCATGATGTTCATGCCCATCATCTTTACCTTTATGCTGGCTCAATTCTCTGTGGGCCTGGTGATCTACTGGACGTTCAGTAATATTCTGGGCATTCTTCAGCAATGGATATTGATGCGGCGGGCCGATCCGGTGCCGGCAAATACC
>DRKK01000284.1 GCA_011051815.1 Sphingomonadales bacterium
CCGACTGACAAGATTTTCATACAAGGCCTGCGCAAGGGTGGTCTTGCCGGAACAATCCATCCCGTTAAGACCTACGGTGATTGGCGGTTTCTTAATCCGGCTCTCAATTTCAGCTAATATGGTATCTATCTCATCCACCTCACATTATCGTGACAGGGCATACTACTGGACTATAATGAACTATAGGACTATATTTTCTGTGTGTGTAGTCTCTCATCTCACAATTTTCAAAAAAGGAAGAACAATGGATCAGAAATCACTTTATGACCGTTTGGGCGGCTATAACGGTATTACCGCATTTGCCAACGACCTGTTGCCGCGTCTGCAAAGCGACCCTCAATTGGGACGTTTCTGGCAAAACCGGGGGGATGATGGCATCGCACGCGAAAAACAACTGCTCATTGATTATCTGTCGGCCAATGCCGGCGGGCCGGTTTATTATACAGGCCGGGATATGCTGCTCTCCCACAAGGGAATGAAAATCAGCGAAAGTGACTGGTCCATATTTCTGGGACATGCGGGCGCCACGATGGAGGCCCTGTCGGTTCCCCCGCAGGAATGTGACGATGTGGTTGCCTTTGTCCTCAGCCTGAAAGACGACATCGTCGAAGCATAAGGAAAAATATGTACCAGCATCTCGCCCACGGAATTTCCCTCTATTCCGGCAAAACCCGCGCCTATCTACGTTATAAAAAAATCCCCTTTGAGGAAAGGCTTTCCTCTGAGGATTACGGCCAGATTCAGGCGCATATCGGGCGCAAGATCATTCCGGTGATTATCACGCCCGAGGGCGAATATATTCAGGATACCACCGTTATCATTGACCGGCTGGAGGAAAGATTCCCCACGCCGTCCATTTACCCGGATAGCCCGATGCAAAAGCTTGTCGCCCTCTTGATGGAGGTTTACGGTGATGAGTGGCTGTTGCTGCCCGCCATGCATTACCGCTGGAAATTCAAACGCCAAAACCTGTGGTTTGTTCTAAATCAGTTCGGCGATGTGATGAAGCCCCATTGGCCTGCCTTCGCCAAACCATTGGTCGCCATCCCGGCGGCATTGTATTTTGGCCGGATGTATAAGCCGCTTATGGGCCTTGATGAAAATACGGAGCCGGAGCTGGAAAAAATAACCGAGGCTTTCCTGAAAGACTTTGACCGTCATCTGGAAGACCATGACTTTCTGCTGGGCAGCCGCCCGTCCATTGGTGATTTCGGCCTGGTGGCCCCATTATACGCCCATATGGCACAAGACCCCTATCCCAAACAATGGATGCAGGACATCGCCCCCCGGGTTTTCGACTGGACAAGGCGCCTGCAAAACCCCGGCGGGGACGAAGGCAGCTTTCTGCCCGATGATGAGATTCCGGAAACCCTCTATCCCCTGCTTGCCCGTATGTTTCGGGACCAGTTGCCCTTGCTTGTGAACACGGTGCGCGCGGTCGCAGACTGGACTGCTGAACACCCGGACGCCGATCATTTTCCCCGGACCATAGGCCGCCATGACTTTACGCTGGGCGATGCCCATGGCAATCGCGCCATACTCCCCTATCAACAATGGATGTTCCAGCGGCCCCTGCGCCATTATCAGGGGCTATCCGAAGGGGAAAAGCAACAGATAGACCCTTTGTTGAAAAAACTCGGCGGTTATGACGGCTTGCAAACGGAAATATCGGTTCCGCTGGATTATATCAATCACAAACTGATTGTTGCCCCGGCCTAGTCACTCCACCGCAACCCTGCCCCGCACCATAACAAAAGTTGGATGTAGTAAAGTCGAAATGTCTTTCAGAGGATTGCCGGACGCCGCAATAATATCAGCGGATTTTCCCTTTTCCAAGGTGCCGATGGTCGCCGTCCGGTCCAGAAGGTCTGCTGCGCTGACGGTGGCGGAAATCAGCACATCTTTTGCACGCATACCCGCTTTGACCATCAGGACAAGCTCCTGCCCGTTTATTCCGTGAACACTGACCCCGCTGTCTGTGCCAAAGGCAATTTTAACACCAGCCTTATAGGCCGCATATAGCGCATGGGCCATGATCGGCCCCACCGCTTTGGCCTTTGCCGCCACTTCGGGCATGAAAAACCCCGGCTTGTTGGTGGCAATATCCACGACTGTCGCCCCGGCCAGCAAGGTTGGCACCAGATAGGCCCCGGTTTTCTTGAACAGCTTGATGCTTCCCTTGTCAAGAAAAGACCCATGTTCGATGGAATCCACCCCGGCCCGGAGCGCCGCATCAATACCGCCTTTGCCGTGGGCATGGGCGGCGACCTTGCGGCCCATGGCATGGGCACTCTGCACGATAGCCGCCTGCTCCGCATCGGTGAATTGTTGTCCGGTGCCGGTGGCAATCTTGCTCAACACCCCGCCGGTGGCCACATATTTAATCATGTCAGCCCCGTATTTTATCTGATCCCGAACCGCCCGGCGGCAATCATCGGCCCCGTTACATATGCCACTGTGAGGTTTGCCAAAAACGTCCGGGCGAAAACCGTTGTTATCCCCATGCCCGCCCAAGGGAGATATGGTCAGACCCCCGGCCACAATGCGCGGCCCGAGTATCTGACCCTTGCGGATACTATTACGCAGGGCAAAAACAGCTTCCCGTGGGCCACCCACGTTGCGAATGGTCGTAAAGCCGGCGTTCAGAATCCGGCGGGCATAGACCGACCCGATCAGGGCATATTCAGAATTCGTCGTTGTCACCGCCTGTTCCCGCGAATGGGGGGCCATCTGACCCGTCACATGGGTATGGCTGTCAATCATTCCCGCCATAACGAACTGATCTTTCAGGTCAATAATGTTTGCATTTTTCACATTCGGAAGATCAGAAGATGAAATATAACCCGCCCGAATATCATATATCTTGCCATTTTTTACGATAATGCTTTGGGCTGACGTTGCCTTTTTACGGGCATCAGCCATCAATGTGCCCGCATGAATGATGGACCAATGATCAGTTTTTTCTGCAAGTGCCGCGTTGGAAAATATGCCTGAAACAATAACCATTATCCCCAAAAATTTACATAATATTTTTTTCAATTTTTTCTCCTGAAATTCAAAGGCCGACTATGGCCATCCAAAACACCCCATATCATATCAAGGCTATATTATAAATCATACCAGTAACGGGGAATAAATAACACCAGAACGGTGAGGAATTCCAGCCGCCCGACAATCATGCCAAAGCTCATCAACCATTTGGCGCTGGTCGGTATGGTCGCAAAATTTCCGCTAGGGCCAATGGCCTCTCCCATGCCCGGCCCCACATTTGCGATGGCTGTTGCCGCCGCACTCAAGGC
>DRKK01000285.1 GCA_011051815.1 Sphingomonadales bacterium
AATGGTTCTTCCCGTCTGTCCAGCGGCTGGCCGCAACGCGGAAAACATTGGCCATATTTTTTTCGTTTAGGATATGATCGGGGGTGTCCTGATCAATAAGGCGGCCTTTATGTAATAAAATAATCCGGTCACAATAGCGGGCGGCCAGTCCCAGATCATGAAGAACCACAAGAACAGCCCCCCTTGATCTGGCATGGTGTTTAAGGATCTCCATCACCTGCAACTGGTGAAAGGGGTCAAGGGAGGCCACCGGCTCATCGGCCAGAATATAGGGCGCTCCCGTGGCAATAGTCCGGGCCAACAGAACCCGAGCCCGCTCACCACCAGAAAGGGTTGTTACTGACCGGCCTCTAAGATGTTGGCAATTAGTGACATCAAGGGCCTTTTCGATTTCTGTTTTGTCGATGTCTCCCAGCTTTTGCCAAGGGCTAAGGTGGGGGATGCGGCCAAGTGCGATAACGCGTTCAACGTTCAGGGGCCAATGAAGAGGAGAGCCTTGCGCGGCATAAGCCATCAGCTTTGCCCGGTCTTTCGAGCGCATGGCGCAAAGAGCGTGACCGTTTAGTTTTATGGTGCCAGACTTTAATTTTACCAAGCCTAATATAGACTTTAAAAGACTGCTTTTTCCTGCGCCATTGGGGCCGATCAGGCCAACAATTTCACCGGGTTGGACCGTGGCCGAGATATCCTTTAGGATAGAGGCATCACCAATGGTAAGATTAACATTGGCGATGTGGAGGCCAGCTTCTTCATAGGCTGTCATCTCATGTCCTTTCGGGTGTGAAATACGATATACAGAAAACAAGGGGCACCGATCAGAGCCGTCACCACGCCCAGTTGCAGGGGCGCGCCAGCAAAGGGAAGCCGGGTAATGACATCGGCCAGTGTGAGCAGCAAAGCTCCCATTAAGGCACTGGGGATCAGAATAGCTCCTGGTTCCCGGCTAAAAAGTACTCGTGTGATATGGGGGACAACCAGACCAATAAATCCAATACTGCCACATACAGATACCGCAGCGCCGACACTGATGGCGGTTCCGACAACGATTCGTAGTTTTAATCCCCTTAAATTGATGCCCAAGGTTCGGGCTGTGTCTTCACCAACACTGATGGCATTCAGACCCTGCCCGACGCCGACCATCATAAGCCAACCGATCAGAATAAAGGGCATAGCCATCATCAGATCAGTCATGGTGCGATTTTGCAGGGAGCCCAATATCCACATGATCATGTCCCGGAGGCTCATGGGGCTGGCGGCCATATTCATGACCAAAGAAATCAATGCCGTTGCTAAAGAACTTATACCAATGCCCACCAGAATTAGCATTAGAACACTGCTGTCACGGACGGAAACCAGAAGAAGAAAAGTCGTTGCAACCAATGCTCCGGTCATGGCAAAGACGGGTAGCGCCAGAGACCAACTGGCTACCATGCCAAAATGAATGGCAATTACTGCGCCCAAGGCCGCGCTGGACGAAACCCCGATCACCCCGGGATCTGCCAGAGGGTTGCGTAATACGCCTTGCAAGGCGGCACCGGCAAGCCCCAGAGTGGCGCCAACCATCATGCCCAGCAATACCCGGGGGAGGCGCAGTTCAAACAGGATTATGGCATGAGGACTGTTGCTGGGGGCAGTGAGGCTGACCCACATGTCGGCTGGGCTAATAGTCACCCGCCCGAAGCTCAATGAAAATATCCCGGTGATGATCAGGGCGATCAGGCATAACAACTGGTTGCGGGAATTTGGCGTCACTTTTTATGGACCACTTCCAGGGTTGATTTATAGGAAATAATTTTCTTTTCAATGGCGTAAGAGCGAATACGTTCTGCTGCATCAACCAGGAAAAGGCCATTGCAGGACAGGTAACGGCCCGGTAAATAAATGGTTGGGATGTCTTGTAGCATTTGATAAAGGCGATTGTGACGCGCTATGCTCCATCCGGATTGTGTGGCTAAACTGGTATCAAAAAAACTGGCAATGAAAAGGTCCGGCGGATCAATCAATAGGTCTTCCATAGGCAGGGCTTGCCAGTTGACCAGCCCGCGGGAGGCAGCATAGGAAGAAAATCCGGCCAGTTGAATGATTTCGTCAACAAATGTCTCAATGCCGGCAGTGAAGCCGCCGGGGGTAACATAGGCCGCACGCAGGGGGATTCTCGGTACTGCCCGCAGGTTCTTGAGGCGGGCACGATAGTTATCAATCAGGGTGGCGGCGCGTTTTTTCTGGTCAAATCTTTGCCCGGCGAGACGGACATTACCAATGACGATTTCCGGGTCACTGCCATATTTTGGCACAACCAATTTTGTTCCGATGCGCGTGATCATATTTTCTATACGATCGGTGACACGCCAACTTTGTACCGCCACATCAGGCTGAAGAGCGATAACCTCGGCCATGGTACTGTGGAATTTAGGCAGGCCAAGGGCACGATCCTTATGAAAGGAATGGCCCTTGTCGGCGTCCTGAGATAGGGCGAGGATCTGATTGCGATCCGCCAGAGCCAGAACATATTGATCGGCGCAATAATCCAAAGATACAATTTTCGGTTTATAGGATTTTCCTGTATCCGAAGCAAGGGCAGGAGATGGCCCTAAAGCCATCCCCAAACCCAGTAGAGACAATAATATCTGCCTGTAAGGATCAAATTTCATTCTAAATGTCATCAGAAATTAACACGAAGACCAGCATAAACTGACCGGTCTGCAGTGCCATATCCGGTGATATGTTGATATTCCTTATTAAAGATATTATCCATACGGCCATAGATCTGTATAGAGTCGCTGATATCATAGGACAGGCGAAGATCAACGCGGACCCAGCCATCAATCTCTTGATTGCCACGATCAAGTTCCTTGCCGTTATAAGTAGTGGACAGGCTGGCCAGAAATCCGTTTTCAACAGCCCAGGTTACTGCCCCGTAAAATTCGTGTTTTGGTTGGCGGATACGTGTATCGCCAGTATCACGGTCAATAGCATCGGTTAGGGTATAATTGCTCTCAATTGTGATATTCTCTGAAATCTCCGCGTTCATAGTGATTTCCAGACCTTTAGATTGTGATCGCCCTAAATTTTGATAACCTCCTGTGAAAGTGAAGATAATTTCATTTTCTGCATTCTGATGGAAGAAGGTGGCGCCCAAGGTCAACCGTTGGTCCAGAAAGCTTTGTTCGACACCAAATTCAAAGGCCTCCGCCTTTTCTGGATTTAGATCGGACGAAGGTTCGGTCAATCCGCAAAAACCACAAATATAGGTCAGTTGAAAAACGCTGGGGGCTTTAAAACCTTCTGCCCAGCTGGCGATGAAGCGTGTGCCGGTTTCTTCCCATGTATAATGCCCCGTAAAGCGGGTGGTTACCTCTGATCCAAAAGTTTCATGGTCATCAAACCTTAGACCGCCAGTTAGGGTCAGGCCTTTGAGGCCGGTATAGGCAACTTCACCCAGTAAACTATTGATAACGAAATTATTGGGATCGATGGTTTCGGCTTTAGTTTCTTCATGCTGGGCACCAGCGGTAATGGTCCAGTCGTTGACCGGGGTATAAACCCCCAGATAATCCAGATTGAAACGGGTGCCTGTTGCGGTGAAACTTTCTATGCCATTTGATTCATTCAGTCGGTCAATGGTGGAATATTCCACTGAGATTATATTGTGAAACCGATCATCCAGAAGATCAAGATTGACCCGGCCCACAATCAGGAATTCATCAAAATATGAAACCTTGTCACCATCAACCGGACCGAAACTGTCGAACTCACTCCGATTGTCGGAATATCGTGTGATGATTTCGCCCCGCAGGGTATCTGTTGGCTGCAGAGTTATTTTACCGGAAAGAGTGAAAGCCTTATAGCCGTCTTTTTCTGTATTGCCGTCATTTTCATCTGCCGATGAAATGCCATCGGTATTGGTGCCACTGACAGCGAAGTTATAACCAATTTTCGGTGTTCCTCCGAATAGGCTAGCCCCGCCGCGAATTGTGTTGAATGAGCCATATTCGCCAAAAATATTACCGCCAAATCCCTCGGTCCCGCTTTTGGTAATCACATTGATCACCCCGCCAATGGCATCGGAGCCATAGAGCACAGACTGGGGCCCGCGCAGGACTTCGATGCGTTCGATATTGTAGGGGTCGAGACCGGCGAAATTATAACCATTTCCGGGTGAAGACGGGTCATTCAACTGAACGCCATCGATTAAAATTACCGTATTGTTGGAGCTAGAACCACGAATAGATACTGATGCTGTGCCGCCAAAGGAGCCATTTTGTGAAATAGAGACCCCCGGAATGTCAGCCAGGGCGTCTAGGACATAACTATATTGTTTGCGTTCAATATCAAGGTCGGTAATGACAGAAACGCTGGTGCCAATTTCTGACAAGGGTTGTTCACGGCGGTTTGCAGTGACGATTACTTCTTCAAAATTGGCATCAGATTCTGAAATATTTTCAACAGAGGCAGAAAAAGAGGGTGAGATAAGACAAGTTGTTGATAAGACAGCCGTGGTTAACGGCACAAAGATCACTTTCATGATAAATCCACTAGTTACCCAATGAAGGGTGTTCAAAATTTACACGGAGAGTGATCAAATAAGAATATCGATAACCACCGCGCGCGATAAGTTATCGCCAGCACGGAAGTTCCGCTCTGTCCGGTTGTTCCGACCGTCAGATGGGCGATGCGATGGCAGGTCTCCTGGCTTATGGATCAAATGCATTCGCTCTACCTTCCCGGTTTCCCAGTGGCTTATGAGCCTGCTTTCCACTTACAGTTACGGACATAGCCGCAGTATTGATCATGAATTATTTATTCATTGGGGTGATCGCACTGCGTTCCCTTTTCACCTTGACTAAAAAATCAAGGAACCATCTCTGGTTTTTGTAAAGTAAAATATTCTAAAAATCAATAGGTGGAGGGGTAGTTTTTAATTTGAAATTGTTTTCATAATAAAGAAGATGATATTTTCGTTATGATATGGTCTCTGTTGGTTTTATATATGGTTTTTTTAGAATAATAATAGAGTATACTCATATGGTTTATCGAAAAAGGTAAAGTAAATCGGAGTATAGTTTGAGTTTAACTCCCGTCCCCGCAACCACGGACGCAGTAAAGCCGTCCCT
>DRKK01000286.1 GCA_011051815.1 Sphingomonadales bacterium
GTTGAAAGTGATTGCTTTCGCCAATGTTGTTCTTTTTGATGGAGCCATAGGAAAGGTTTGATTTCTCCTGATCCAGAATCCAATCCGCATGGGCGGCAGTGATGGAGAAGAGAAGGATAGCGCAGAATGAAATGATTTTTGAAATTGCCATGATAAGTGTCCCTGATTGTTTCGCCTAAAATAGCAAATCCAAACAAAAAAGGCCAGAGAGCATGCTCTCTGACCTTTCAGTAAATTATTTGTATGTTTTAGACGTAGAATTTTTCGTCTTTGGCCGCTTTGTCGCGCAACATATTCGGGACCGCGAATCCGGCGCCGTATTTTTGGGCCAGATTGTCACATTCGGTGGTAAATTTCTTCACACCAATGGTGTCCACCATGCTAAGCGGTCCGCCGGTCCAGGGGGCAAAACCCCAACCGAATATGGCACCAATGTCCGCATCTTCCGGTGCGGTGAGAACGCCTTCCTCATAACAGCGGATGACCTCTATCGCCTGACGATAGAGCAGGCGATTGGTGACTTCTTCGGCAGTTGGCTGATTTTCCGCCAGCGGGAAATGCTCGGCCAGACCGGGCCATAGATGCTTGGTGCCGCCTTCGGGATAGTCGTACCAGCCCTTGCCGTTCTTCTTGCCCTTGCGGTCCAGCTCCAGATACATTTTCTCAATGACCGCATCGGCGGGCTGTTCCACGTAAGCATCCCCAAGGCCTTTCTTGGTGGCCTGTCCCACATGATAACTCAGTTCGATGCTGACCTCGTCACCGACGGCGAACGGCCCAACGGCCATGCCGCTAAAGACACCGCAATTCTCGATCAGGGCCGGGGAAATACCCTCGGCCAGCATATTAACCGCTTCGGTCACATAGGTGCCGAAACAACGGCTGGTATAGAAACCACGGCTGTCATTGACCACAATCGGTGTTTTCCGGATCTGGGCCACATAGTCGAGGGCCTTGGCCAAGGCGACATCGCCGGTTTTCTCACCCATAATGATCTCGACCAGCGGCATTTTGTCCACAGGCGAGAAAAAGTGAATACCGATGAACTGGCTTTCGTCGCGGGAGGCTTTGGCAAGGCCGGTGATTGGCAGGGTCGATGTGTTGGAGCCATAGATACAGCTTTCATCGACCACGGCTTCGACTTTTGCCGTAACGTCCGCCTTGACCTTCACATCTTCCAGAACGGCTTCAATAATCAAATCGCAGCCCGCAAGGTCCGCATAGTCAGTGGTCGGCGTGATCAGCGACAGAATACCATCGGCCTTTTCCTGGGTCATTTTCTTGCGTTTGACCCGTTTGGTGAGCAGCCCTTCCGAATAGGCTTTACCCTTTTCGGCAAAGGCCATTTCACGGTCCAGCAGGATAACTTCTATGCCAGCCATAGCAGAGACAAAGGCAATGCCCGCGCCCATCATGCCTGCGCCCAGCATACCAAGTTTCTTGGTTTTCATAGGCGGCACGTCTTTGGGGCGGCGGATGCCTTTTTCGGCGGCCTGCTTGTTAACGAACAGGGTACGGATCATATTGGGGGCCACATCACCCATGAGCAGGGTGGCAAAATATTTGCTCTCAATACGGATGGCCGTGTCCATAGGCAGTTGATGACCCTCATAAACGCACGCAAGAATAGCCACAGCCGCCGGATAGTTGCCTTTGGTCTCTTTCTGCACCATGGCTTGCGCCCCCATGAATGTCTGGGAGATGCCGGGGTTGAATGCGCCCTGACCACCGGGAACCTTGAAGCGTTTTTCATCCCATGGCTGAACCGCCTTGCCGCCGCCCAAAATCCAGGCCTTGGCCTTGGCAACCACATCCTCAACGGGGGCGATTTCATGGACCACATTATTGGCCAGCGCATTTTTCGGATTCATATTCTTGCCCTGAAGCAAGAAGGGCAGGGCCGGTTGCACGCCCATCAGGCGCGGCAGACGTTGGGTGCCGCCCGCACCAGGAAGCAGGCCAACCATGACTTCGGGGAAGCCAAGGGTGATCTTGGGATGATCGCCCACGACCCGATAATGACAGGCCAGACAGATTTCCAGACCGCCGCCAAGGGCCAAGCCGTTAATGGCCGCCGCAAAGGGCTTGCCGCACGTTTCCATGGCGCGCAGGATGCCGTTCATTCGGTAGGCACCGGCATAAATTTCCTCAGGCGGTTTGCCCGCAATATTATCGGTCATGCCAAGCAGCATATCCAGATCAGCCCCGGCCACGAAAGATCCCTTTTTACCAGAGGTAATCACGGCGCCTTTGATGTCGTCATTTTCAGCAATCCGGCCGACCAGCTCTTCCAGTTCATCCAGCAATTGTGCTGAAATGATATTCATGGATTTGCCCGGCAGATCGATGGTGAGCAGGGCAATGCCATCTTGATCAAGCTCATGTTTGATAATTTCAGTCATTTTCATATTCCTTCTTATACGCGCTCGATGATGGTTGCTGTGGCCATGCCGCCACCAACGCAGAGAGAGGCCAAGGCCGTGGATTTGTCGGACCGTTCCATTTCTTCCAGTGCGGTCCCCAGAATCATAACCCCGGTCGCGCCCAGTGGATGACCCATGGCGATGGACCCACCGTTCACATTGACATAAGATTGATCCAGTTCCAGTTCCTGAATGAAACGTAGGGCCACGGCGGCAAAGGCTTCGTTGATTTCCCAGACATCAATGTCTTTCGTGGTCATGCCGGCCCGTTTCAGGGCTTTTTTGGCTGACCGTCCAGGGCCGTCCAGCATCACAACAGGCTCTGAGCCAATATCGGCAAAGCTGATGAATTTGGCGCGCGGTTTCAGGCCGAGTGTTTCGCCCATTTCTTTTGTGCCGATTAAAAATCCGGCGGAGCCATCTACGATGCCGCTGGCATTTCCGGCGTGATGGATATGGGTGATTTTTTCCACATGGGGATAGCGTTTCAGGGCAATGCTGTCGAACCCGAACTCGCCCATATCGGCAAAGGATGGTTTCAATCCGGCCAATGCTTCCATGGTGGCTTCGGGGCGCATATGCTCGTCATGGTCAAGAATGGTCATCCCCAGCTTGTCTTTGATGACCACAAGGGATTTGTCAAAATGCCCCTTGTCCCAGGCCGCTTTGGCCCGTTGCTGGCTTTGTACGGCAAAGGCGTCACAATCTTCACGGCTGAAACCATAAAGATTGCCCATCAAATCCGCGCCGATGCCTTGCGGGGCAAAGCCGATCTGATAGGAGGTTTGTGGGTCAACGGCCCATGCGCCGCCATCGGAACCCATGGGAACCCGTGACATGGCTTCGGCACCACTGCCGATGATCAGGTCGGCCTGTCCGGCCATGACCCGGGCGGCGGCATAGTTGGTGGCCACAAGGCCCGATGAGCAGAAGCGGTCAATCTGTACGCCCGGCACATGGTGACCATATCCAGCCATAATCCCGGCAAAGCGGGGCATGACAGAGCCTTGCTCGGCCACCGGGGATACGGTACCGGTGATAATGTCATCCACCAGTTCAGGATCAAAATTCGTACGATCTTTTAAGGCTTTCAGAACCTGTGTCAGCAGGTCAATGGGCGTTACCTCATGGAGGCTGCCATTGGCCTTGCCCCGGCCCCTTGGGGTTTTTACGTAATCATAAATATAAGCGTCAGTCATTTTATGTTCCTTTTAGAATGATTGGGCATCAAGCGCCATAACGCTGTCCGCGCCGGCTTCTATTTTTACTTTCAGGGATGATGTTTCCGGCAGCATATGGCTGTAGAAGAAATCAGCTGTAATTCGTTTATTTTCCAGAAATTCTTTATCCCCTTCACCCTTGGCGAGCATTTCACTGGATTTCTTAACCATGTCGGCCCAGAAATAGGCCATAGTGACCAGTGCCAGCAGGTTCAGGTAATAATGGGCGCCGGACCCGGCGTTATTAGGATTGGACATGCCATTCTGCATCAGCCACATGCTGGCGGCCTGAAGGCGCCCCAATGCTTTTTCCAGAAGGGGGATGTAAGTCGCCAGATCGTCGTTGGTTTTATTGTCATCAATGAAGGTTTGAACCATTTCAAAATAAGCCCGGATCGCAGCCCCCCCGTTGGCGGGTAGTTTGCGGCCGATCAGGTCCATGGCTTGTATGCCGTTGGTGCCTTCATAGATTGGGGCAATGCGGGCATCACGCAGGAATTGTTCCATACCCCATTCGCGGATATAGCCATGGCCACCGAAACATTGCAGGGCGCGGCTCGCGGCCTCAACCCCCTGATCGGTGAGGTAGGATTTCAGAACTGGGGTCATCAGGGCCAGCAGGTCTTCGGCCTTGGCCCGTTCGGCCTCATCAGGGTGCTGGCGGGTGGTGTCCACCAATATACCGGCCCAGATAGCCATGGCGCGGGAGCCTTCGATAAAAGCGCGGTTGGTCATCAGCATTCGGCGTACGTCCGGGTGAACCATGATCGGGTCGGCTTTGTCATCCGGGTTTTGCGGGCCGGTGAGGGCGCGGCCCTGTATGCGGTCATTGGCATAGATCACAGCATTCTGCTGGGCAACTTCGGCAATGGACAGTCCCTGAATAGCGACGCCGAGCCGGGCTTCATTCATCATGGTGAACATGGCTTTCATGCCTTTATGTTTTTCGCCGAGAAGGTAGCCGGTTGCCCCGTCATAATTCATAACACAGGTTGCGTTGGAATGGATGCCCAGTTTTTCTTCCAGTGAACCACAGGAAACACCGTTATTCTCACCCACGGTGCCATCCTCATTGATGACATTGCGCGGCACGATAAACAGACTGATGCCTTTGACCCCATCCGGCCCGCCGGGAATTTTTGCCAGCACCAGATGAATGATATTTTCGGTCAGGTCATGATCGCCCGCAGAGATAAAAATCTTGGTGCCGGTGATTTTATAGCTGCCATCGTCCTGTGGTTCGGCTTTGGTTCTGAGCAAGCCCAGATCGGTCCCGCAATGGGGTTCGGTCAAATTCATGGTCCCGGCCCATTCGGCAGAATACATTTTTGGCAGATATTTTTCTTTCTGCTCATCCGTACCCCATGCATAGATGGATTCAGTCGCCCCTTTGGTTAGGCCCGGATACATAGCAAAGCCCCAGTTGGCGGAAACCATCAATTCATTCAGCACAAGCCCCAAAGTCTGAGGCAATCCCTGTCCACCATAGTCTACATCGCCGGTCAGGCCCTGCCAGCCGCCTTCCAGATATTGATTGTAGGCTTCTTTAAAGCCGTCCGGGGTGATGACCTTGCCATCTTCAAGGCGGCAGCCCTGCTCATCACCGGAAAGGTTAAGTGGCTGAAAGACATTTTCTGTTACCTTTGCCGCCTCATCAAGGATCGCATCCAGAAGATCCGGCGTTGCCTCGGCAAAGGCAGGCATATTGTCATATTGGCTGGTGTTAAA
>DRKK01000287.1 GCA_011051815.1 Sphingomonadales bacterium
ATGCTATGGTTGCGTACAGTCCGCCGCCCCCATGATCATTAAAAAATCACCGGATGGCCGAAGCCGGGAAGTGGCGGAAAACAAACGCTGGGTTTTTGCCTTGGCCCTGATACCTTTCGGGATTGTGGTTGCTTTGAAATCCGGACTATCCCCGGACTATTCACTCTTGGTCGGGCTGGCCATATTCGGCATTGTTTTTGCCCTTAATTCCGCCCTCCATTCCTACCTGATTCTCGCCCTTACCCATAATGATCATATTGCCGTCACGGTTGGATTTTATTATTCAGCCAATGCGGGCGGGCGGCTGGCGGGGACACTTCTATCGGGGCTGATCTATCAATATGGGGGACTTACGGCCTGTTTGACAGGCTCCGGCATTATGCTGGTGCTGGCCTTTCTGTTCAGTATGTTCATTCCCGTCCACGAAAATTAAAACAGTCGTTTTAAGTTTCTTTTTGCAGGGCTTTGTGGCACAATCCACCTAAATATAACGGGAGACTTAAATACATGCTTGGACTCATGCAGGATCGGCCCTTGCTGATCACCACCATAATGGAATATGCTGCACATTATCATCGCGACTGTGAGGTCGTCACCAAAGCAGTGGAGGGTGGCATCCACAGGACCACATATGGTGAGGTTGCCAAAAGATCGGCCAAGCTCGCCCATGCACTGGCAAAACTGGGCATCCGTTACGGCGACTGTATCAGCACATTGGCCTGGAATACCTATCGCCATCTGGAACTTTATATGGCGGTGCCCTGTATGGGGTCGGTACTAAACACGGTAAATCCGCGCCTGTTCCCGGAACAGATCACATATATCCTGAACCATTCCGAGGCAAAAATTCTCTTTCTGGATATAACCTTTGTGACGCAGGTGGAAAAGCTGGCCGATACGCTGTCCCATATAGAACATATCGTCATCATGACCGACCGCGCCCATATGCCGGAGACCTCCTTAAAGAATGTAATCTGTTACGAAGAACTGATCGCGCCAGAGGATGAAGATTTTGACTGGCCGGAGTTTGATGAGAATACAGCAGCGGGCCTATGTTATACATCCGGCACAACGGGGGAGCCGAAAGGGGCCCTCTATAGCCACCGCAGTACGGTTCTGCACACCTATAGCACCTGCTCCAAGGACAGCCTTGGCATATCAAAAACTGATGTAGTTTTTCCCATTGTGCCCATGTTTCATGTCAATGCCTGGGGCACGCCCCATGCCGCCGTTATGACCGGAAGCAAACTTGTCCTGCCGGGCGCAGATATGACCGGAGAGAATTTCTATAACCTGATCAAGGATGAGGGCTGCACCATATCGCTGGGCGTGCCCACCATCTGGCTTGCCCTGTTGCAATATGTCAAGACGCTGGATAATGAAGATTTAACCAGCCTGCCTATTGAGCATTTTGTCATTGGCGGCGCGGCGGCGGCCCCCAGCCTGATCAAGGATATGGAAGAAACTTTTGACGCCAATGTCCTGCATGCCTGGGGCATGACGGAAACCAGCCCGCTTGGCTCGGTCAATCGGCCACTGGCGAAACATGCCCATCTGTCCGATGCCGAAAAAATGGCCTTTAAAACCAAGCAGGGCCGCCCGCCCTATGGCATCGAAATGAAGATCGTTGATGATGACGGCAATAAATTGCCCCGGGACGGGGTGGCCTTTGGCCGCCTTATGGTCCGTGGTCCGTGGGTTGCCAAGGCCTATTTCAAACAACCGGGCCTGAATATTCTGGATGAGGAAGGTTATTTTGATACCGGCGATGTGTCCACATTGGATGAGGACGGTTATATGACCATCGTGGACCGGTCCAAGGATGTGATTAAATCCGGCGGTGAATGGATTTCCTCAATTGATCTGGAAAATGTCGCCCTTGGTCACCCTGAGGTGGGCCAAGCCGCCGTTATCGGCATTTTCCATCCCAAATGGCAGGAAAGACCCCTGTTGATCATCCTGGCCAATCCCGGCACATCGCCCACCAAGGAAAGTATCCTTGACTATCTGGACGGCAAGATCGCCAAATGGTGGACCCCCGATGATGTGGTCTTCATCGATGAAATGCCCCATACCGCCACCGGAAAAATTCAAAAACGTGACCTGCGTGATATGTTCAAGGATTTTAAATTCTCAGAATAATTTTCTCGGCTGAAAAAATACGGGCAGGAACCGAACCAGAAACAACCCGTAAGCCACAATCCAGAGGCCGCCGGCACTGTCCAATATGCCGGCGTAACTGTCCGGCAATATCAGGGGCAGAATAACCCGGCTCACTGCCGCCAGATTGATGCACAGGAATATTATTGTCAGGATTTTTTCATTATTCAGCGGCAAGCCTGAATGGCCCAAAGTGGCCCGTGACATGACCCCTAATGTCAGTGACCCCACTGCCCCGACGGTGAAGGCATGCATGGCATAGCTGATGGGCGCGATGCCGGTAAAGCTGAAATAAGCCATCAGCAAGAAACCCACCGGAATCCAGAAATAGCCCATATGCAGAATGAACAGCAAAGGATCATGGATCACACGCCAGCCTTTCCAACTTAAAGACCGCCCCAAAGTCACCACGCCGGCAAAGGCTGAAATGCTGCCAATGATCATATCCCCGGCACTGAACAGAAAAGCCCCGGCAAGACCAAATATGGACAAGGCCGACAGGGGCAGGAGAATAGCGGGGGTCGATGTCGTGAGAGCAGGATATTTGCCTTTGGTAAAATTGGGAATGATGCGCCCACCGATAACATTCATCAAGAAGACGATGAACATCGCCGCCGCCAGAAATATCTGTCGCACATCAATATCCAGCCTGTCCAGCACCGCCAGATGGCTGGCTATATTCAAGGCCGCAAACAGCAACAGCACCACAGGCAGAAAATAATTCCGCTTGTTCTTGCTGCCCAACAGCGCCGAGACTATGCCCCATATGGCAAGGGGCAGAAAAATACCGTCCATAATAACAGGCAGCCACAGAGGCAACAGATCGCTGAAAAACACGCTCAGCCGTCCCAAAACCCAGATCAACCCAAGCCCGGCCAATGCTGCGCCCGTGGGCGTTGGCCGCCCGGTCCAGTTGGGGACGGCGGTATAGAGAAAGCCCACAATCACAGCGACCACAGTGCCAAAAATCATTTCATGCTGATGCCAGCTCGCCGGGGCATAACGGGACGGCAGATAATCAACCATCCCCGTCACCAACAATACCCAATAGCCAAGAACCAAAACCGCCGACAGGGCGGCAAGCGGAAAGAATACCCGGTAGCCAGCGGAGAAAAGAACAATAGGTTGTGAAGGGGATTGGGTCATGGGGAACTCTATGGTCATTAAGGATGGTTGGATAATAGTCCCGTTTTATTCCTCAAGGCAAGCCATATAATCGACATAATCCACCGCCATATTATCCATGGTCAAAAGAGGGACAGCTATGAATAATTTCAAATATCACCTGAAGTGCCTATATCTGCTCTGTGGATTATTTGCCGCACAGACGGCCTTAGCAGAGGACATGGACCTCCAGTCCCTTATTGATCAGTCCTACAATAATCTGACTTCTTTCAAGAGCGGAGACAAGCCCCCGGCCCCGCGTATTGATTTGAAACAGGAAAGCATTTTTGCGGCCGATCAGAAGGCGGTCCTATCGCGTAAGGATATTCTTCTGGCCGACGATATATATGATCTTCACGCCATTGTGGCCTATCTAACCGCCCGCAAAATGATCGCCTATCAGCAAACCAACCCGGAAATTGACGTGACCATACCGGGGGTAAATACGCAAAATTTGGTCATCGGGGTGGCAATGTTGGCCGCTCTGCTGGCAACCGATGAGGTCTATGACAGACCCAATGATCGCAATAACCTTGACAATTTAAACCGCTATCCGGAAATCACATTTTCCCCGACTGAATCCAAAGTTGTGCGGGTACCCCTGAAACGACACAACAGCCAGATCGACCGGCTGGCCATAACCCTGCTGACCCGCGCGGGCATCTGCACCAGCCATTACAAAGATATTATGGAGAAAGTTTATTTCTCTGATACCACAAACCCGCCGGTCACCTGGCAACGGCTGGAAGAAATTGACCTCAGCCTGAAGCCAAAGGCCAACTGTGATCAAAAGTTCGCCCCCTTGAATGACAAATTTCTGAAAGCCAAACAATCATTGCTTAAATGATGCTGTCCTAAAAACTGTAATTCACCGTCGCCCCGAAACTGCGCCCCCTTGGCAAGGTCACCAGAAAAGCGCGCGGCATAAAACGGGATGAGGCATCAAAGAAACGAGTCACATCCGCCGGGGTATCATCGTCAAACAGGTTTTTCACATAGAGGGTAAGGCGCACATCCTGCCATTCCAGACCCGTGTGAATATTCATTCTGGTCACCGCCCCGATGATGGCCAGATTATGCACCTGCACAAAACGGCTGGATTTATGATTAACATCTGCGCGCAGAAACAGATCCATGCTTTCCGTAATTGGCGTCACAAAACGGCTGGACAGGTTAAAGGTAAATTCAGGCGCACGCGGGGTGCGGTTTCCGGCAACGGAGCTGTCCCCGGTCAGCCGCGCCTGTGTTTCATCATCAAAGGCGGTAAATTCCGCATGGGCATAGCCCGCACTGGCAGAAAAATTCCAGTGATCATCGGGCCGGGCCTGTATCTCCGCTTCAAGGCCCCAAATTTCCGTCTTGCCCGCATTATGGATCAGGGGCCGCGCGCGCCGTTGACCGATAATCGGAAAGGATGTGGTTAATTGCTGTTCTGTCCAGTCAATATAAAAGCCCGCCACATTCACCGTCAGGCGCCCCGCCATCCAGCTTGTCTTGGCCCCGATTTCATAGTTCCACGCCTTTTCCTCGGCATAGGTCAGGAAATCCGCCAACCGTACTCTTTCTGATTCCGGCACCGCACTATTGAACAGATCATCATTGAAACCGCCGGGCTTTGTCCCCTTGGCAACGGTCATATACAGATGCGCCTCCGGTGTGAGCTTATAACTCAGGGCGAAACGCGGGGTCAGGGTTTTAAAGGTCTGCTGCCGTTGCCCAGATTGGGGAATGATGGATATTTCATCCCAATTGCCCCGCATCTCCACGGTCGCGGTCAACTGTTGTGAAATATCATAATCCAGCGACCCAAAGATGGCATAATTTTTTACCTTGGCCACAGGCGATACCGTCACCGAGGGCCGCAATGAAAAAGGCGCCGACAACATATCATCTGTTTGCTCGTGATAGAAATATCCGCCCAGGAGCCAGCGCAGCGCACCGCCATCATCGTAATTAACCCGCAATTCCTGAGAATAGCTTTCAATTTCCGTATCTGACAGTACATGAAAAGCCCCGCCAAGGGCCGCAATGGGCAGGAAATCATTATCCCGCTGGTCCTGCAAGCGGTCATGACTAAAGGAAGACAGAGAGGTGACCCGATAATCTCCCCGTTCCCAGTCCATAATCAGGCTGGTCCGAAAAATTGACCGTTCAATCCCCGGATCATCAAACACATCCAGATTTAGGGCCACGCTGTCCGGAGATTTTATCTCGCCGCAAAAATAGCCGCCTGTATCCAGAAAACAATTGTTCGCCGCGGCAGGCTGAAGCGCGTCGGCCGTATGGCCATCATCGTCTTTCTGATAGAAAACCCTAAGGTAAGC
>DRKK01000288.1 GCA_011051815.1 Sphingomonadales bacterium
CTCAGCCCATATGCCGTCAAAACTATTCATGGAATAGCAAAAGGTTGGCTCAAAAATATCTTCTTGCTGAATTTTCTCAAATACCTCTGGCAGAAGTTCCCTCATTTTTGGCCGAAGCAAGCCCTGACAACGCAAGCTTGAAAGTCCAATCACCTCATTTAGGAATAACGGTAAGGAGATATTGCGGACAATGGTCATCCCTTCACCCGTAAATGCCATATTGCTTTGTGGTATCAAACATGGCTTTGACATTCTCCGTTTTTGCTTCATCGGGAATACCGACGCCGCTATCCATGATAAAGCCACCACCCTTGCCAACCACATCAATCAGTTTACGACAGTATTCCGTCACATCATCAGGGGATCCTGTGGTCATCATGGAGGCTGGAACATTACCGCGCAAACAGACAGTTTCACCCAAAATTTCCTTGGCTTTAAAAAGATCCGTTCGCTCGAAAAAATAGATACATTTTCCAACAGGGATATCCTTGATCACTTCCAGCCGTGACGTGCAATCTCCTTCCCACAAAAGGTTGGGTATAATGTCAGCCTCTATCAGAAGCATTATTACCTTGCGTAAAGATGGCCAGAAGAAAATTTCAAATTGCTCCGGCGACATAAATCCATCCAACCCCCAATGGATCGGAATAAAGGCAATACGGCACCGGTTATCACCTACGGAATTAATTATCCCCCGGGCTATGCGCGGGGCAGCTGCATCCATCGCGGCAAGGAGCTTGTCCTTGTTGCGGAACATGTCAAGCATGCCCTTTTTCGAGCCCCGCAGATAATCTGCGAAATAATCAAACGGTGCCCCGCCCGAAGCCGATTGGCAGAGAGGGTAACCGAGACTCTTTATTTCTGCGCCGACCCTGCTCATCTCTGCAAACATCTTATTGGCTTCTCTGCCTGCCCGCGCAAGTGTTTCAAAGGCTTCAATGACCTTCGGATCAGCAAAAGATTGCGTACAATGAACCAGGCGGGTATAAAAAAATGATGTAAAATCCGGTAGTTTCGCCAAGGGTTCATAGGCCGTAGCAATGCGCGGAAGATAACGCCTGAGATAAAACCCTGTCGGATCGTCCAGATATTCGTCATATTCGGCGGCCTTCATATATTCTGCATCAATATACTGAAAGGATACATCCGGCGACACCCCCTCATGCCCTGGCCATTTTAACTGCTGATAACCCATAATTTCCATGGTTGGCCCAAGCGCAATGGCCGGATGTATCAAAGCATAGGAATCAGGGTCAAACTCCAAAACGGAATCCTTAATGGCCGCTGACAGTCTTTCATAATCATACATGGCCTCCTCACAGGTCATCCCCGCATATCGGGCCTGCCAGAAAGTGCTATAGAGAAAGACCGGTACCCGGTCCGGCTGCTTCAATGCAATTACGTCTAGTACGCGTTGCTCCCGTTCTTTATAGGCATCGTTATATTCTATATCGGTCATGCGGCGACCTCCTCTCCTATCCATCCCTTACACAGAGATACGGCCGTCATGGCGTTCAGACCGAAAGCATCGGCACCCGTATGAGACATAACGGCTTCATCCACCTGTCCACCACCAATCATAATCTTGACTTTCTTCCGCAGGCCCGCTTCTGCGATGGCTTCTACGGTGTCTTTCATGGAATCAAATGCAAGGGTCAAAAAGCCGCTTAAGCCGACAACCTGCGGTTCGTGTTCCTCTATGGCGCTGATAAATTCAGCTATTGGAACATCGATCCCGAGGTCGATAACTTCATAACCGTTGATTTCCAACATGAAAGTAACAATATTCTTGCCAATATCGTGAAGATCGCCGTGAACCGTGCCGAGCACAACTGTACCAAGGCTTTCTTTCTTTTCTTCCTCACCCGTTTGATGAATGAGGGGTTTTGCCATACTGCTTATATCATTAAGCATTTCACCCGCCATCATCAGTTCAGGAAGAAAATACTCCCCCTGCTCATAACGGCTTCCAACAATATCCATCGCCTCCCGGCAATGAGATAATAGCTTCAATGGATCATAACCATTATCAAGCATTTTACGGGCCAAAGCATTCGCTTCGTCTTCTGCCATTTCCACAATATGATTGATAAGCGTTTCGCATTCTGTGGACATATAAACCTCCTGATTTGAACTTCAAACTGTTGTATAGTTGAACAGTTCTACAAATCAGTGTCTATCATCCTATCAGATTACAACGGATGTATAATGAGATCTAATCCGATGTGACATCAGGCTTTGCCGGGCAAGGCACAGGGAAAATAATTCATGAAGGCCAGAGATATTTGACCTGCTCCCCCTTACTACGCTCTATTTTCCCTTGTATTGTGCTTCCATGACCGGAATAAGGTTTAGCCGTTTATGGGCTAAGCCTTTGATATTATTGATTGCGGGGACACGTAACCACGGAGGAAGTACTTTAATTATAACCTTCCTATAAGTGTCACGGTTTAATATTGCCCCCGATACTGAAATATTTAGCGATATTACTTTGAACAAATAAAATTATTCAAATAAAGCACTCATTCGGGCTATTTTCTTTCCAGTGATACACTGCTCAATTCGTACGGGGAGCCTTTCAGCGGCATTCTGCATATAAAGCGGCAATTGCTTGACATCAGCAAA
>DRKK01000289.1 GCA_011051815.1 Sphingomonadales bacterium
AATTTCCTGCATGCGATTGTTGACAATATCCACCTGATCGGCGATTCCGGCCATTTCCTGCGTTGATGTATTGATAACATCCTTGCCTTTGGTGACTTTTTCACTGCCCTCATGCATGACCGTAATAATGCCGCTCATTTCAGTGCGCAGGTTATTGATACGATTTCGGATATTTTCCGTCGCGGTGGCCGTCTGATTGGCCAGACTTTTGACTTCATTGGCGACCACGGCAAATCCCTTGCCGGCATCCCCGGCCCGTGCGGCCTCGATGGTGGCATTGAGGGCTAGCAGGTTGGTCTGTTTGGCGATATCTTCAATATCTTTGACGATTTTGCCAATTTCCTCGGAGGCGGCAGATAAATTATTTACCTTCTGGGCCGATTGTTCAACGGAATCAGCGATCTCATCCATAGTGGTTTGGGCCATTTTGGCTGAATCAAGCCCGGTGGCGGCACTTTCGGCTACATGGTAGATTTCACTGGTTGCGCCGCTGGCACTTTCAGAAATACTGCCCACGGAGGCGGCAAGTTCTTCGACGGCGGCGGCAATGGATTGGGTCTGGTTATCAACTTCGCTGATGTCCCGGATCATTTCGGCAACACCAGAGACGCTTTTGCTGGCTGTAACCGACATATCAACCGTCCGGCGCAGATTGCGATCAACGCGCGCAACATTTTTGTCCGAAATTTGTTTGATCAGGGCCGTATATTCGCACGTCCCTTCGTTAATTTTCTGAAATTCCCCATTAAGTAAATACTGTAAATTTTCCCCGATTTGCTCAAGTTGTTGTTCGTGTGACATGTGATACTCTCTACCTATTAACGTTACTGAAAAACTTGGGTGGGATAATAGGGGGAGAGGTCTTAATAGTTTGATAAAATTTATCTAAATTTCTTCTATAGGTTGCTTGGATTTCAGGATGGTTCTGGCGTTTAAAATAATGGCTAAATTCCATATGGTTAGGCCAAAAATTAGAAACTCTGGAATGTAGCGCCCAAAGCCCAACAAGCCAAAGACGGCAAAAATAAAGGCAAAGGCATCTCGTTTCAGGCAATAATTGCAGAAATTAAAGATTTTTAACAAGACGGGTCGGCCCATATAATGAGTCCGGATGGTATTGGCCAGAATATCAAACCGCCCGCCGCCCGGGCCAAAATAGAGAAGCGATGTCATCAGCAGAACCCCCATCAGGGCGAGCAGAACCACATAAACCCCGAGAATCAGATAGGCATCGCCATATGTGCTCCATAAGGCATAGCTCAGGGAGGCCATAAAAAGTATATTGGTGATCATATCTATGGTCGTATCAAGTTTTGCCCCGTTCAGGCTGGCCTGAAATTTCGCCCGGGCAATTTCACCGTCTATACCGTCCACCACGGACACCACATGGAATAAGATGCAGCCCCACAATATTCCGTTTTCGCCGCCCGTAAGCAGGACGTAAGTCATCAAACCTGCCAGCAAAGCCGTCAGGGCGGTAAAATAGGCCGGATGTATGGGATAATCGGCAAAGAACTTACTGAATAAAGTGGACACGGGCCGGTTCAGGGTCCTGGAAATAAAGCCGTCCGAGGGTTTGTCCAGCCATTTGAACAGGCGGGTGCGCGCTTCGGCCAGATTTTTTTCCTGTATGGGGAATATATGAAAGGGATCACCGGCGAATATCTCATCTTCGGAATAGGTGCTTTTCGCCTGTGTTTCAAAATCATCCCGCGCAAAGATATTTTCCCTGTCAGAGGGATCTTTAAGGATTTTAGCGCCGGAGGAGAGGAATGTTTCCAACAAAGAATTATGAACCAGAAAACCATCTTTAATATAGAGGGTTGTGTCACGGGGGCTGATATTCGCCGCCGCCATGTCCTTGACATATTCAACGGTTGCGGACTTCTCGTTGGCATATTCGACACGGGACTTTTCTGTCGTACCGGCAGGATCAAGGATGATGATCTTCCGGATGTCATTGGAGATGCAGTTTTTAACAAGACGGTCCCGGACGCTGATGGCGGAGACGATAAGCTCTCCTTCGGGTGCCGCTGATATGATCGCAGTCGTTGGTGTAAATATGCCAACTTCTGTTACAGTGTCCTTCATATTATGACTTCTTTAACCTTAACTTTTGCAAGAGAATAAACCTTTCTTCCTTTTGTGCAATGATTAAAAAGGCAAGAAAATAAACTAATATTCCCCCTGTCAGGCCCAGAAAAACACCCAGCACCCCTTGGAGGTTTATGACGGTGGAGAGCAGGGACAGAAAAGCATACAAAGCCCCGGACATGATCACGGGTTTGAATATCGTTCGGTCAAAGGGAAAAATAGTGAAAAAATACCGGGCGAGCATCAGGCGAATGATCTCCATAATACTATAGGAAACAAGCAAGCTGGCCGCCGCGCCGACGATGCCATATGTCACCGACAAGACATAACACAGGCTGCCATGCAGGATCAGAATGGCCACAGACAAAACGGGATTGACCCCCGGTTTTTTATAAAGGAATATCAGCTCGCTCAGGCCGAAACTACCCTGAATCATAATGGCACTGGTCAGCAGCAACAGGGTCAGGTGGGCCTCGTCACCCCCCACTTTAAACAGGCTGAGCAAGGCCCCGCCGTAAAAAAACAACAGGGTGATGATCAGGGCCTGAATTGAGAAAATCCAGTAGCTCACCCGGGCCAGTTCCTTGGCGACATTTTTAAGGGGCGCCTGCTTCACCGTATGGGAGATAACCGGCTCCAATATGGGGTCAAAACTTTGGCGGACTTTCTTGACGATGGTCATGATCTGTAGCGCGATACCGTATATGCCCAGCGCCCCCGGTGTGACAATCGCCGCCAGCAGATAGATGTCAATACGCAGGATCAATACACCGATCAGGTCATAGGCGGCGGTGGGGGCAGAAAAGGTGACCATCTCTTTTATCCGCTGCCCTGTGAGGCCCCGAAAATGGCGAATGTCTTTTTCGTAAATCCGGCCAAAGCCATAGAGGGCATAGAGCAGAACGCTGATATTCATGACCCAATAGGCTATGAATAATCCGGTTCCCACCTGTCCCAGAAAAAACAGTCCGGCGGAAAAAAGCAGTAAGACATAAGGCTCCACAAGACTTTTGGCGGTGACTTCATAGCGCATTTTTCGGGCGGCGCGGGTGGCGGTAAGGAATATCTCCGCATAGGCATAGAGGAGGGCGGCGGGGAGGAGGAAGAATATCCCCCGCGCCATATCACCGGGGAACAGTCGATACAGGAAATCTTCCATCATATAGACCGGAATAATAATCGCCCCGCCAATAACGCTACAGATAACCAGTGCCGCAATGATCGTGTTATAGACCCCTGTCCGGTCATTATTATGCAGGTCATCATGGATGAAGTGGAACAGGGATCTTTTGAGACCAAACAGGATAATAGCTGTCAGGGTTTCGACCAATGTGACGGCAAACAGATACTGGCCGAATATTTCCTTGCCATATAGCAGGGCGACCACAAACAGAAAGGGCAGGCGTGCGCCGAGCCTGATGACAAAACCAAATAAATTTGCCGCCGCGCCCTTCAACAGGTCCTGTCGGTTGTTTTGAGCGGTGGTGTCTAGCGTGTCATCGGGCATAAATATTTTTACTATTGTTCTTTGCAGGAGACATTATATAGTCCCTAATACAGTTTAATCAAAAAAAATACAGGGATAAGAATGAAAAATACTTTATTAATGACCACCGCTATAATCGCATTGCTAACGTTAAGTGGTTGCGGGGAAGACAAGAACGCTCAAAATAGGGCCAATTCATCTCAAACAGCACAGGGCACCGCAGAGGCCACACAGACAGAATCTGACCGGTTGAATGCGGATTTTGAGAAGGTCTTCATGCGCGATGTGATGGACAGCCCGGAATTTCAGACCTATCTGGGGATTAAGAAAGATTACGGCAAATGGGATGTGCGGACCGAGGAAAAGGCCGCCGCCGACCACGTGCGCACAATCAATGACCTGAAAGAATTACAGACCAATTATGATTATGACAAACTGGATGAGGCGACAAAGCTCAGCTATGATCTGGCGGTTCGGGCCCTGAAGGAACAGATTGAAGGCTATAAATGGCGGTATCACGGCTATCCTGTCAATCAGATGTTCGGTTGGCAGTCGCGGATTCCGGCGTTCCTGATTAATTTTCACCGGGTGACGTCTCTGTCGGATGCGGAGGCCTATATCTCCCGGCTTGAAGGGGTGAAAGCCACTGTTGATCAACGGATGGCTGCCATGAAACGTAATCAGGACAAGGGTATCCTGCCGCCAAAGTTCGTCTTTCCTTATGTGATAGATGATGCGAAAAACCTGCTCACCGGGGCGCCGTTCACGGACGGGGATGACAGCACTTTGCTGGCGGATTTTAAAAAGAAGGTGGCGGGGTTGAAACTTGAGGATAAGGCACAGGCGGACGCGCTGATCGCGCGGGCCACAAATGCCCTTCTGACCTCTGTTAAACCGGCCTATGAAGGCCTG
>DRKK01000290.1 GCA_011051815.1 Sphingomonadales bacterium
CCCGCCGACAAGGGCTATATTGGTGCACTGGAAATAACGCCGGATTGTTTTGAGCGCCTTGATCAGTTTAAACGCACATTGGCCGGGCGCACCGGCTGTGGCCTGTGCGGTGTTGATCGCCTGGACCATGCCATCCGGCCCCTGAACAAGATAAAAAGCCAACTAAGGTTAAATCCAGAAGTTGTCTATAACAGCATGAAACAGTTGTCGGAATTGCAAGTTCAGAATAAAAAAACCGGGGCATTACACGCCGCCGCCTTTGTTGCCGTAGACGGCGAAATTCTTTGCGTGCGCGAGGATATTGGCCGCCATAATGCGCTGGACAAGTTGATCGGCCATATGATGCGTCACAAAATCAATCCGGCGAACGGCTTTGCCCTGATCACCAGCCGATGCAGTTTTGAGATGGTCCATAAATGCGCAACTTTTGGCATACCGGTACTGGCGGCAGTTTCTGCCACCACCGATCTTGCCTTAAAATTGGCAGAAGACTCCGGATTAAGCCTGATCGCCTTTACCCGGCGGGATGGGATGAATATCTATGCGGACCCGGATTCCAGATTACGCTGACCGTCACAGAAATTTTTCCGCTTCGATCAAATCCTGCCTGACATTAATATTAAAGAACGGGTCCGGATTTTTTTCTGACCAGACAACTTCTCTGTGGGTATGCCGCCGGACCCACCACATGACCCGCCGTTCGCCGCTATCCAGATAATCCCGCAGGTCATCTGCCAGCGATATGGGCCAATAACCCATCACCGGATGGGGCTGCCCGGCGGAGCTGGCGATGGCCAGACCCTCTCCCCCCTCCGTTAAGCGCGCTATATAATCATTAGGGAAAAACGGGCAATCACTGGAAAAAGTGACAATATGGTCATAGCCCCTGTCTTTTGCTGACGTCATGGCGGCAAGAATGCCGCCCAGAGGTCCGACGTCCGGTAGGCTGTCCGGAATAATATCCAGACCATAGGCTTTTACCCGGTCCGGATCACCATTCACATTCAACATCATGTCAGGAATTTGTTTTTTTGCCCGGTCGATAATATGACCCAGCAATGTTGTGGAACCAAAAGGGGCTAAGAACTTGTCATCCGGGCCGAGCTTATCCCGAAATCTTTGTGACTGGCCCCCGGCTATGATAACGCCCAGGTTTTTGCTCAACTGTCCAGTTTGCCAAGGCCCGGAACTGGCAAAATATCAACGCCGTCCGTCAAAAGTTCCTCGGTCTCCTCCAATGTAGCCTCGCCGTAAATGCCCCGGGTTTCTGACAGGCCATCATGGATGGCGCGGGCTTCCTTGGCAAAATTTTCGCCCACATATTCACATTCTTTTTTCACATGATTGCGATATTTTTTCATAGTCTCATGCATATGGTCCAGCGCGCGCTTCACATCCTCGGCACTGGCTTCCATGCTGTCGGGCACATTGGCACTGGCGGCAACCATATGGTCGGCGGCAAATTCAGCCAGAGGAAGTTCGATGTCTGATTTAATATTACCTTTGGCCGGAATATTAGGCGACATCAAAGATTTCACCACATCCGTACTGCCACAAAAGGGGCATTCCACATGACCCTCTGATGCCTGTTGCTCATAAGCGTCACTATTACGAAACCACGCCTCAAATACATGGTTCTCTTCACATTTAAGATCAAAAACGATCATACTCTAATCCTACTGGTAATAGCTAAATCTATATATTATCAGACAAAATAACCCGGTCATGTTTTAATGACGGTATTCGTGATCTGGCCTTTTCACATAACGCCGGATCAATTTCCGCAACAATAATACCCACATCTTCCCCACCATCATCTATTATATTACCCCATGGGTCAACAAAAAGTGAGTGGCCATAAGTTTCTCTTGTCTCGCCGGCGGCGCTCATATGGCGCCCGGTCTGGGCCGGGGCAAAGATAAAAGTCCCATTTTCAATGGCCCGCGCGCGCAATAAAATATGCCAGTGCGCCTTGCCCGTGACCTGTGTAAAGGCCGCCGGAACCGTTAAAACATCCGCCCCGCCCTGTGCCAGCATACGGTACAGATGGGGAAACCGCAGGTCATAACAAATGCTCAGGCCTATTTTCCCAAAAGGGGTTGCGGCCAAAACAGCGCGCTCCCCCGCCGCATAAGACCGGGATTCCCGATATTGCTCGCCACCAGGCAAATCCACATCAAACATATGAATCTTATCATAATAAGCCGCAATCCGGCCATCCGGCGACAGGACATAGCAGCGGTTGGCAATCCTGTCCCCGACCCTGACCGCCATGGAGCCGATCACCAGCCAGATATTCAATTCCGCGGCCAAGGCCTGAAAGACCGGCAGGCTTGGGTCTTCCGCTTCACTATATATCTTGTCCAGCAGAGCCGTACGGTCCAGTTCAATCAAGGTGGTCATTTCCGGGGTCAGAATAATCTGTGCCCCTTGCGCCGCCGCCGCCCGAATCAAGGTCTCTGCCGAGGCCATATTCTCCGCCCGGTCATTGGTGGAAGACATCTGAACCAGCCCGGCCTTGAATGTACCCAGCGCGCCCATCAGCCCAGCAAGGAATCCAGTTTCCCGGCCCTCTCCAATGCATAAAGCTCATCACAACCGCCCACATGAGTATCACCGATAAATATCTGCGGCACTGTATGACCGCCGTTGGCCCGGTCAATCATAATAGGCCGCTGATCCGGATGACGGCCAATATCAATTTCGTCATATTTCTGGCCCTTTTTTTTAAGCAGAGCCTTCGCCCCCACACAATAGGGGCAGAGCAGTTTGGTATAGATGGTAATTTTTGTCATCTTCATCGCTTCGGTTAATAACTGTTGCGCCATATATTAGGACGACAAGAGATTATTTCAATAGCTCATCTCAATCGCCTATCTCAATCTCTTATCTCTGGCAGACCCGCGCGATGGTCAGGATATTGACCGCCCCAACCCCGGCGCGTTTTAATATCAGCGCACAGGCCTGAACCGTGGCGCCGGTGGTATAAACATCGTCAATCAGAACAATGGTTCGGCCCTTAACATCGTCGCTATATTTCGGATTTAGCCGGAAAGCCCCGGCCACATTACGGCGGCGATGGCTATGATTGCCCTCCTGCGGCGGCGTATGTTTCCGGCGGATCAGCAGATCGGGGCAATGATCAAGGGCCTTTTTGCGAGCAAAGGCCCCGGCGATCAAGGCGGCCTGATTATAGCGGCGTTTCTGAAGACGTTTTTTATGGAGCGGCACCGGCACCACAAAAACCCCGGCCATATCCAGACCATGACTGGCCTGTAGCAAAAGCTGGCTGAAGAAATCACCGTAATCGGTCCGGTCGCCATGCTTGAAGGAAATAATCATCCGCCGGGAGCCGTCATCATAGCGCACCGCCGCCCGCGCCCGGTCAAAAGCCGGGGGATGGCTCAAACACTGGCCGCAAACGGCCCCCTCTGCCCCATAATCAAAATCAAAAGGATAGCCACAACATGCGCAGGTCGGCCCCTGTAAAAATGTCAAATCCTTCCAGCAGTTGGAACAGATACGGCCATTATCCTGCGCCCCCACCCCGCAGGACAGGCAGCGCGGTGGCAACAACTGGTCCAGAAGCCGGACAGGCCACATGCCAATATGTCGTTTCAGATTACTTTTGATCGTTGCCCGCATTTGGTCTTTTCCTTCAAGGCCAAAAATGTCATATAGGCAGTATGACAAAAAGCACCCAACCTGACAATCCATCATATATTTTTGACCGCAAAGCCCTGCGCCGAAACCGGAACCGGGCGGCCGCGCATTTTTCTGATTATGATTTTCTAATCCGGGAGGTGGCCGGGCGGCTCCATGACAAATATTGCGATATAAACCGGGATTTCCGGAATATTCTGGACCTTGGGTGCCGGGACGGGGGCCTAGGACGACTGCTGGTCGACAAACAGGTAGTTGGGCAGGATTTATCAGCTAATTTCCCCGG
>DRKK01000291.1 GCA_011051815.1 Sphingomonadales bacterium
AATACCCTATAACAGCAATGATAAGTCTCTTGATTATAAATGGCATTTCTTACCCTTCCCCATGCCTTAGCCTTTTGTCTATTTCTGCAACAATAACAGGGATGGCAGCACCTTCAGTTTCCAACTGCTCACTCTGATGAACATAAGTCAATTTGGGAGGAGAAACGTGAGGAAGCACACCATCATCCAGAAATTTCCGGTAAAATTCTGCCAACACTTCATCATTGGCAAAGAAAGGGCCTGACAGCAGAATTTTTGAGGGGAATAATACACGACACAGGTTGCCCAAGGTCGACACCATCAGACGTAAGGCCTGCTGGATTTTATTATGCTCCAACAAAGGAAATTTTGCCGCTTGCATCATAAAATCTTCTTCATTTTTTGATAATTCAGGCCATTTCTGGGCCATATCTGGCCAAATAGACCACAGAGCACAATGAACCTCCAAACATCCGGTTCGGCCACATCTGCATTGTTCTGCGTCCTTGATCCCCAAGTCCCAATGACCAATTTCCCCAAACCGGCCAAATTTTGAATTGATCGGATCCCCCCCTTCCGAATAGGCTATCCCGATACCGAAACCCCAATGCAGTAACAGAATATTCTCCCCATCCTCCTTGAACAGGCGGGCCCTCAATTCAGAATCAATATTCCGCACTACTTTGATGGGCACAGCCATATCCTGCAACTCATCCTCGATAGACAAATTATTTATTTCCGGCCAGCGCGAGGACATAATCCAGTTTTTCCGTTCAATGCTCAAAATACCCGGCAAAGAAAACACAATCCCGGCACAGGAAACACCCATTGACAATTTTTCCAGCAAGTCCCCGTATAATTTTCGAACCTCAGCAATCATCTGCCCATTATTGCAACCCGAATTGAGGGTGCTGCGGGTTTCTTCAATGACCTGTCCTGTAATATTTACCGCATTGCAAATTAACGTCTGGCTGCTAATTCGGACGATGCAGATAACAAATAAATTTTGATTAAGAATAAGTTTTTTTGCCGGACGCCCCCGGCTTGTCCCGACGTCAGCGACCTCATAAATCAACTTTTTACCAACTAGTTCATTAACCAGCTCCGAAACCGTTGAAGACCGCAGGCCATAAGTGGCCGAAAATTCCCGGCGCGAAGAAATCCGCCCCTTCATTATATCCAGATAAAGCCGGGAAAGGTCCTTTGAATAGCTACCCGGAATAGCCTTTTCAAGAAAAATTTCAATATGGTCACTAATATGGCTCATAAATCACTCAATCATACCGGGAAGGAATAAAGACAAGTCAGGCAAAAAAGTTATCACCATTAAAAGCACGAGCATAACCAAATAGAAAGGCACAAGTTCCCTTACCGTACGCTCCACGGATACCTTACCGATCGAGCAGCCCACCAACAGGGAAGTCCCAACAGGCGGCGTACATAATCCGATACCCAGATTAACCATCATAATGATGCCAAAATGCACCGGGTCAACGCCAATTTTCAAGGCGATAGGAAGCAGGATTGGTGTCAACAATAGAATAAGCACCCCCATGTCCATCAGCATCCCCAAAACCAGCAACAGCAGATTTATGGCCAGCATGGCCACAATCGGACTGGACGAAAGAGAGAATATCATATTGGCCAGTGCTTCCGGTATCTCCAGATAGGACAGCAGGAAAGCGAATGCCGAAGAGGTCATAATAATGGCAATAACCGTTGCCAGAGTTTCAAGTGACTGTTTCAAGACAGTTACAATCTTCTTCAACGGCATTGTACGATAAATATAGTGGGTAACAATAACAGCATAAACTGTGGCAACTGCTGCGGATTCCGTAGCAGTAAAAATGCCCAGTAAGATACCTCCAATAATGATAACTACAGTAAAAAGACCGATTGAGGCTTCAAAGCCAACTTTGATCGACTCCCTGAAACCATAGCTTTCCCCTTTGGGATGCCCCTGACGAACTGCCAGAAACCAGCATAACAGCATCAGGGATCCGCCCAGAATAATACCGGGAATATATCCCGCCAAAAATAATTTCTCCAACGGAATCCCCCCTGCGGCCAAGGCATAATAAATCATATTTTGACTCGGCGGTATAAGAACGCCCTGCACCGATGACGTAATTGTTACTGACACGGCATAACCAGGACGATATCCACGGCGCACCATAGACGGAATAAGAAAAGTTCCGATTGAGGCTATGTCAGCCACGGATGAACCAGATATTCCCCCAAACATTGTGCTGGATACAATATTTGCCTGAGCCAACCCCCCCCTCATGCGGCCCACAAGCGTATCGGCAAAACGAACTAGTCTGTCCGATATGCCGCCTTCTCCCATCAACTGGCCTGCCAGAATAAAAAAGGGGATCGCCAGAAAGGTAAAACTGTTCAACCCATTCACCATACGATGCGCTACCACCATAGTGGGGAGAACAATCATCCCCTAAATTACATTCTTTGGTGAAGGGAATTTGGAGTATGGAAATTCATCGTTTTGAAAGCCGCTATCTGCGATTTCACACGGTTTGTTTGGTTAGTCCGGCCAAGCAGGCCGTGCTCATTGACCCGGGGGTGTTACCGGAAGATGCGGACAGATTGCGTCAGTTTTGCGAAGATCACCGGTTGAATCTCACGGCAGTGGTGTTTACCCACACCCACGGCGACCACTTTGCCTGCTGGCCACCATTCGAAACCGCGCCAACGTATGGTAGCGCCCGCATTCTGGAAAAACCCGCCGCCCGCCGCGAAAACGACGTCAAATACGTGTACT
>DRKK01000292.1 GCA_011051815.1 Sphingomonadales bacterium
GTCGCGTTGCTGACCACATTTTATGGGGCCATTCTGGCCCATATGGTTTTGATCCCTCTGTCCACCAAGGCAGAGCGTAATTCCCATAATGAATCCACCCTGAATTTGCTGTATCTAACCGGCCTGCTGTCCATCGGGCGGGAAGAAAATCCGCGCCGTCTTGAAATGCAGCTTAACGCTATGTTGCCGCAAAAAAACCGGATCAGCTATTATGATTAAGGCCCTGTTATGCGACTGATAATTGTAGGCTCGTTAGGGGGACAGCTGGCGGCAGCGTCACAGATCGCCCTGAACAATGGCGCGAAGGTAATTCATGCGCCCGATGAACAGACGGCCCTGACCTTGATCCGCTCCAAAGGGGCCGATCTTTTGATGATCGATGTGAAATGCGATATCAAGGGCCTGCTGGATCAATTGGCGTCCGAGCATATCTCTACACCAGCCGTGGCCTGCGGTGTCGGATCAAATTCCGATGAGGCGGTCGCCGCCATTCGGGCCGGAGCAAAGGAATATATCCCTTTGCCGCCGGACCCGGATCTGATCGCTGCTGTCCTGACCGCCATCACCGTTGACGAACATGAATTCATCTATCGTGACCGTAACATGATGCAGGTTGTCAAGCTGGCCGATCAGATTGCCGCCAGCGAGGCCAGCATCATGATCACCGGCGACAGCGGCACCGGGAAAGAGGTCATGGCCCGTCATGTCCATAATAAAAGCCGCCGCCGGGGCAAGTCTTTCATCGCGGTAAATTGTGCGGCCATTCCGGAAAACCTGCTGGAAAGTGAGCTGTTCGGCCATGAAAAGGGGGCCTTTACCGGTGCCGTGGCCCGGCGGATCGGCAAATTTGAGGAAGCCAACGGCGGCACGCTGCTGCTGGATGAAATCAGCGAAATGGATGTGCGGCTGCAGGCGAAATTGCTCCGTGTCATACAGGAGCGTGAGGTTGACCGGGTTGGCGGGTCCGGTGCGGTCAAGATTGACATCCGGCTGATCGCCACCACAAACCGGAATTTGCAGGAAGCGGTGAAAGAGGGGACTTTCCGCGAAGACCTGCTGTTTCGGCTGAATGTGATTAATCTGAACATCCCGCCCTTGAAAGACAGGCCGGAGGATATTCGGGCTTTGTGCAAGCATTTTGCCATACGTTATGCCGAATTTAACGCCCTGCCGCCCAAGAATGTTACCGATGATGCCATGAAGGTCCTGATCAATCACAGTTGGCCCGGCAATGTGCGAGAGCTGGAAAATACCATTCACCGGGCCGTCCTGTTGACGGCGGGAAGTGATATTGAAGCCTCTGACATCGTTCTGCCGGACGGCAAGCCCCATATGGAAATTCAGTCCGGATCGTCTTTGGGCGATCAGCAGACCCCGGAAGGCACCGAACCCCTTGCGGCGGCGTCCCTGATCGGGCGTACGGTGGCGGATGTGGAAAAAGACCTGATCATTGATACCTTGAAGCATTGTTTGGGTAACCGTACCCATGCAGCAAATATCCTTGGGATTTCTATTCGGACGTTGCGTAACAAATTGAATATTTATATGTCTGACGGTGTCAATGTTCCGGGTCCCGGAACGCCGCCCATGCCTAATTTATGAAACCATACGACTCTAACCCTATTAGAAACAGTCACAGTTTATGAGCGATACGGCCACCAGTAATATTTCCGGTTCTACAGGAATTATGGGACAGCTTGCCCAGCGGTCCGATATAATCATGGCTGTCGGGGTTGTTCTGATCCTTGTTATCCTGTTTCTGCCCATGCCGCCGTGGTTGCTGGATGTGGCGCTGGCGATTTCCTTTACCTTTTCGGTGACTGTTTTGATGACGGTTCTGTTCATTCAGACTCCGTTGGAATTCAATACTTTTCCGGCGGTTCTGCTCCTGACCACCATGCTCAGACTGGCGCTTAATGTGGCGTCCACCCGGCTGATTCTGAGCAATGGTCATACGGGGTCAGCGGCGGCGGGTCATGTGATTGAGGCCTTTGGTAATTTTATCATGGGCGGAAACTTTGTTATCGGCATTATCGTCTTTTCCATCCTGCTGATCGTCAATTTCATGGTGATCACCAAGGGTTCAGGCCGTATTGCCGAGGTCGCGGCCCGCTTCAGTCTGGACGCTATGCCCGGCAAGCAGATGGCTATTGATGCGGACCTGTCTTCGGGCCTTATTGATGAGGATGCCGCGCGTCTGCGCCGGAAAAATCTTGAGGATGAAAGCACCTTCTTTGGGTCCATGGACGGGGCGGCAAAATATGTGCGCGGGGATGCCATCGCCGGATTGCTGATCACCTTTATTAATATCATCGCCGGTATGATCATCGGCGTTGCCCAAAAGGGCATGGGCTTTAGCGAGGCGGCCAATACCTACACTTTGCTGACCGTGGGCGACGGCCTTGTGAGCCAGATTCCGGCTTTGATTGTCTCCACGGCGGCGGGCCTTTTGGTCACCAAAGCCGGGCTGACCGGGCGGACGGATCAGGCTCTGTTCAGACAGTTCGGCAATTACCCCCGGGCTTTGGGGGTCAGTGCGGCCATGTTGATCAGCCTGTCTTTGTTGCCCGGAATTCCGTTCCTGCCCTTTGCGGCCCTTGCCGGATTATTGGGCATTGCCACAGTGGCTCTGACCCGTCAGAGTGAGGAGCGTGCCGAGGCCAAATTAAAGGCGGCAAGTGATGAGGAACAAAAGGTCGAACATGTGGAGGAGCCGATTACCACGGCCCTGACCATTGACCCCATTCGCCTTGAATTGGGCTACGGCCTGTTGCCGCTGATCAATGATGACAGCGGTATCCGCCTGACCGATCAGATCAAGGCCCTGCGCCGTCAACTGGCGACGGATATGGGCTTTGTCATGCCATCGGTGCGCATATTGGACAATATGCAACTGCCCGCCAACGGCTATGTGATCCGTCTGAAAGAAACCGATGCGGGCAGCGGTGACATCCGGCCCAATATGTTGTTGGTCATGGACCCGCGCGGGGAACCGGTGGGTCTGCCCGGCGAGGAAACGCTGGAACCGGCCTTTAAACTGCCCGCCACATGGGTGGACAAGAGCATGAAAGAAGAGGCGTCTTTCCGGGGCTATACGGTTGTGGATGCGGCCACGGTGATCACAACCCATATTACCGAGGTTATCAAGGATAACATGCCGGAACTATTGTCCTATGCGGAGGTGAAAAAACTGCTGGATGATCTGGCGGCCGAACATCAGAAATTGATTGCCGATCTGATCCCGACCCTGATCACTCAGAGCGGGGTCCAGCGGGTGTTGCAGAATTTGCTCAGCGAGCGGGTGTCTATCCGTGACCTGCCTACCATATTGGAAGGCATTTCCGAAGCTTGTGGCTATACCCAGAATATTGTCATGATCACTGAACATGCCCGTACCCGTCTTGCCCGTCAGATTAGCTATGAAAATGCCGATCAGGACGGGGTTATCCCGCTGGTCAACCTGTCGCCGGAGTGGGAGCAGGCCTTTATGGACAGCCTTGTGGGCGGCGGTGAGGAAAAACAGCTGGCCATGCCGCCAAGCCAGCTACAGGAATTTATCGGCCTTGTGCGGATGACCTTTGAGGATCAGGCCCACGCCGGGGAAATGCCTGTGCTGTTGACCAGCCCCATGATCCGCCCTTACGTGCGTTCAATCATTGAACGCTTCCGGCCCGCCACCGTGGTGATGTCTCAGAATGAGGTCCATCCGAAAGTTAAAATCAGAACCTTGGGTCAGATTTAGGATCAGATGCAACCATGCGGTTAAAGATTTTCACAGCAGACAATATGAAAGCCGCGCTGGCACAGGTCCGTGAAGCTCTGGGCGATGACGCGATCATCATTGATACAAGTGAAGAGGACGGTGCGGTCAAGGTCACGGCGGCTATGGAGGTTCCGACCCCCAAGGTAAGGCCGCGTAATGCGAAGAAACCCCGGCCCAAACCGGCACCGGTTAAAAAATCCCTGAAAGAGCTTGAACTGGACGATAATAGCGAGCGTGCTGATCTATCCTTTTTCCTGACCCATCACGGCATTGCCAAAGCCATGACGGAACGGATTTTGGAAACGGCGCAATCCTTTGAGGATGACAGTAATGTAAATTCACTGGCTCATGCCCTGGACATCATGTTTCATTTCAGCCCGGTCAGCAATGACTATCAAAGGCGCCCGGTCATGCTGGTGGGGCCACCGGGGGTGGGCAAGACAGTCACCGCCGCCAAACTGGCCAGTCAGGCGGTTCTGGCGGGCCGGACTATTCGCCTGATCAATACCGATACCATCCGCACTGGCGGCACCGCGCAGCTCGAAGGCTATGCAGAGGTTTTGAAAACCACCGTGATTGAGGCCCCTGAACCAGAGCTTCTCAGCGCGGCCATTGAAACCAACCGTCAGCCAGATGAGCTGGTGATCATTGATACCATGGGCTATAACCCCACGTCCCGCGCGGAGATGGCGGAACTGCATAAATTCATTCAGGCCCATGATGTGGAACCCCTGCTGGTGATTGCGGCGGGTGCTGACCCACAGGAGGCTCAGGAAATTGCCGAAACCTATGCCAGCCTTGGTGTCCGGCGGTTTATCGCGACCCGGCTGGATGTGGCCCGGCGCTATGCCAGCCTGCTGACCACGGCGGCGCGGGCGGACCTTGCCTTTGCCGGTATTGGGCTCACACCTTATCTGGGGTCAGGCATTGAACGTCTTGATGCGCTGGGTCTGGCCCGTTTGTTGACCCGCATCGCGGCGAGAAAAATCTATATCCCGCCCCAAGATGACACAGAAGACCCGATTGATCAGGAAGGTGAAGAATCATGACCCGCCAAAATGCCCCATCCTCCAGAATTATCACCGTTGCCTCGGGCAAGGGCGGCGTTGGTAAAACATGGGTTTCAACCACCCTGTGCCACCTGTTCGCCAATCAGGGCAAGCACGTGTTGCTGTTTGATGGTGATCTGGGGCTGGCCAATGTGGATATTCAGTTGGGTCTGGTCCCAGAGGCTGATCTGGGGCAGGTCTTGTCCGGGGCCATAACGCTGGATCAGGCCATTACCCGTTTTGAGGCCGGGCAGGGCAGCTTTGATATTATTTCCGGCCAGTCCGGGTCTGGCAGTTTGGCGGCCCTGAAAAAGGACCGGATTGTGGCTTTGGGCAATGACCTTGTCACCCTGTCGCGGAATTATGACCTGACGATTATGGATATGGGGGCCGGGGTTGAAACCTCGGTTATGACCCTATGTGAAAGCGCGGACCGGATCGCGGTGGTGGTGACGGCGGACCCCACATCGCTGACCGATGCCTATGCCTTTATCAAGCTCAGCCATCGGCGCAATCCACAGATGAATTTAGGCATTCTGGTCAATATGGTTGAGGATCGCCATGAGGGCAAGCGCACCTATGAAAGCCTGAAAAAAGCCTGCGTTAATTTTCTGGGCTTTAGCCCGGATTATCTGGGGTCTGTGCGCCGGGACAGGCATGTGGTTGAGGCCATTCGCCACCAGAAACCCCTGATGCTGCGCCATCCAAAATCTTTTGCCGGGGAAGATATGGCACAGATCGCCAAAAAGATGTAAACTGATGCCGGAAAGGCTCAGGATGGATAATGCGTGAAATAGATGTACCTCTCAACAACGTCCCGCTTCAAACGGGCGATGGCGCGGTGCGGGTAACGCGCACGTCTTCGGCATCGGATGACAGCTCCGCCCAGCAACAGCAACCTGATCAACAATCTCAGTCGCCGGAAAAGCCACGGGAAACAGCGGAACGCACGCCGAGCCATGAAACGGCGGTCACCATTGCTGCCAGCCTGTCAAACCTTGAGGCCGGAAGCCGGATCAGCGCGGATTATCAGGGCATTGATGGTGAGGACCGACCATTAATAGTCTCTGAAACCGGAACTTATGTGGTGAATTATGATTCAAAATATCA
>DRKK01000293.1 GCA_011051815.1 Sphingomonadales bacterium
CTTGTTTTCTCTTGAGGCCTCGAAAATAGATATGGCGGCGGTGTTTAAATACCCGCTGGCGGTTCCGAGCATTCCTCCGGCGATTGAAACATGGTTTGAGGATGAATATGCTGGCCCTTTGGATAAGGAAAAATATCTGTTATCGGAGAATTACAGGCTGCTTGTTGCCGTTGCCAAATCGACCCACCATGTGGTTGCTGGCCCGGATATATTATTTTCTGAAGATATAAAAAGCGGGCAGCTTAAAGTCATTCCTCTGCACAGTTTCCCTCAATGGGAGGCTTATATTGTCATGCGGCCAGAGGCTATCCATACACCATTGATAAAAACCTTGTCACAAATGATCAAAGTAACTTTTTCAGGGTTTTAAAATATCCATGTGAATATCAATGCCGTTGTCTTTCAAACCGTCCAGCCACTTGCGGGCTTCAGCGACGTCATGGGGCGCGGCCTGAACGCCGGGGCTTAGGCGGGCCTCCATGAGGGCATTGACGGCCTCTGCCACGGTGAGGGACACCGTAGAGGCCATGGCGGATTGCCACCCCTTGCCGGAACAGTCAAGGGACAGGCTGCCCTGCCATATATCGCCATTATCATCGGTAGATGTCAGCGCCACATAAAGCACGACCCGGTCTTCCTCACCGTCATCATATTGATGGTTCTGCCATAAGTGATCGGAGAGTGATTTCAGCTTAGCAGGGCTCGCGGTTTCAAGGGTTTTGAAAATATCCTGCCATGCCGCTTTCCATCCGGATAGCCGCAATGTTCCCCGGATGAAAGTGCGGAGCTTGCTTTCGTCGTTAAGTCCATATTCGGCAATATAAGGCAGGCTGTCGCGGTTGGCATAGACTTCAAAGACCTCACCATTGAGGGGAAGGTCGTTAACGCCCTGCCAGGCTTTTTCTATGGTGCATGCCGCGCCATTCCGGATCATACGGGCCGGATTGGTCAGGGCGGTTAACACCCCTAGCGGTGTCCAGCTGAATTTATAGGTAAAGGGCGTTGGCCGGGCCGGAACCCCACCGCAATAGGAGACAAAATCTATGGTGCGGCCTTTGCCCAATACACAGGCTTTGCGCGCCTCATCCACCAGAACATGGGTCAACAGATGGTCAATGCCCGGATCCAGCCCCACCTCATTGACGAGGGACAGACCCTTTGTCGTTGCCGCATCATTAAGGGCAAGCATGTCATCACTTAGATAGCTTGAGGTTGCCATATGGCAATTTTCGCTCAAGGCTATCTTTGCCATCTGCACATGAAAGGCAGCAGGCAACATGGAGACAATGATGTCGCCCGGATTGAGGGTATTGTGGAAGTCAGCCAATGATGCCTTGTCAGTCAGGTTTAACGGACGGATGTTCAGTTTATTATCTTTGGCGATATGGTCTTTCAATGCCTTTGCCCGGTCAAGAGACATGTCCCAGACAGTTATTTCCCCCCATTTTTTGGCCAGAGCAACAATGCCCGGTCCTGATGCCAATCCAACGCCGACCCAATGTATAGCGGGCCATGAGATAGAAGACTGTGACGGCATATATTATCCTTTTTTATTTTACAGCGTGAATTTTATCCGTTTTACCATATTCTGCATTCATCAGGCTGACGGCCTTGTCAAAGCTGTGATGGGCAGAGGCCCATACGGGGTCACTGCCACGGTCTTTCAGGGTCATCAGATGGGGCAACAGTAGCTCTGAAAATTCCATACTGGCCTCCCGTGGCAAAAGGGACGGCAGGTTATCAATGGCAATAATATCCACGGTTTTGCGGCCACTGGGCCCATCAACGGTGATATAGGGCTTATCCCAGCTTGTTGTGTCACGATACAGCGGGATCGGATTAAAGGCACTGAAAGGATCACAGGATATATCGGCCACCACCGACAGGCGGGCCTTTTCAGTCAGGTCTTTGCGGCGCAGGAATGCCGGAACGTCATCCATGATAAAGGCACAGTTAATCAGGATGTCATGATCCAGCAGGGTGGCCCGGTCTATTTGGCTTGTTTTGTCCCGCCCCCAGCAGGTGATGTCCGCCCCATGTTGGGCTAGAATTTCCTTGGCACCCTTGCCGCAACGTCCCCCGGCACCGATGATTAGAACCCGTGGCTTTTTGCCTGACACGACTGACTTCTGAATGGTTTCGTCTAAAAGGGCGGCATTATCAAAAGGATGCAGGCTGTTATCCAGATAACGTTTTCCACCTGATTGCTGGTTGTTCCAGTGGGTAAGGGCAAGGGCGGCGCCCATATATCCGGCCCAATAGCCGAAAGCAACAACTCTTTTGCCGTCCTTGACCATATATTCAATATCCAGAAGATCGCCGCCGCCCGTCGTGAAGCGGGTCAGTAAGTCCTGCCAGCCACTTTGTTCTTTATAGGCATGGGCAAAATAGACATGGGTATTTTTCAGGCGTTCCGGCTTGGCGGGTAATTCTTTCAATCCCAGAATGACGGCATTTTTCGGTGCCTTTACCCATGAACCGGCGTCCACCATACGACAACCTGCATCAAAAAACTTATGGTCTTCTAAAATGCGTTTGTCAGAGCGTTCGACGACAACCTCGTAACCTTCATTGATAAGGGCTTTTGCCCCAGAGGGCAGGAGCGGGGTACGGCGTTCCGTGGCGCGAAATTCATGGCGTAACCAGATTATATTTTTTGTCATGTCTTTCCAGAATATGATTATGCTTCAAACATGCTTGATTGTAGCTTTCATATATGTCGGATTAAATAGTACAAATCGGGTGAAATTTTGGCATTTTGTAGGAATTACATAAATATTTTCATACGTTTTGCGGGTGATAAAAATGGAAATTCGCCGCTAATAAGGCGGTATCTGAACGTGCTATTCCATTATAAGATGTAATATCATGTATTCTTCTAACCCATTTGGCCTATGCTTATGTTTTATATGTGAAATAATGGCCTATGGCCGGGGGAAATTAACCATTCCATAAGTTTTTGCTTCTTATTATCACTTACAAGCCGCAGTTTACATAGCATAAAATACAAGAAAATGAATTGTTGCAGGTCAAGGATAAAAAAAATTAACGATGTACAATAAGGCTTACGTATAGCTTTTTTAGTGTATCCAAGGGTGGGGTTCATGCGTAAAGCTAAAATGCGAGCGCCTGAATCCCGAGTGAATATAGGGTAAATAATGGGCAATAAATTTGTTGCAGATGGTCAAGATACAGATATTCTGGCTGAGATCATTAATTTCTCGGCTGATGGGATCATATCGCTTGATCAAGATCAGAATATTGCTCGATATAACGATGCTGCCGAAAAGATATTCGGTTATAGCGCCGAAGAGGTTATTGGGAAATCGTTAAATATCCTTTTGCCTGAACCCATGCATTCCATACATAAGGCCCTTGTCAAATCCTATGATAGGACAGGGGAAAAATCGCGCCGGATGGGCCAGCGGATTGATCTCTATGGTATGACAAAATCAGGGGATAAGGTTCCGCTTGATATTTCAATACAAAAACACCCAGTGGGAAGCTCTTGCCGCTTTACCGCCATTTGCCGGGATATCAGTTACAGGCTGGATCAGGAAAAAATAATTCGTGAAAATGAAGAAAAGTTCAGGATGCTTTTTAATACATCACATCACGTCATTGTTGAGATGAATGGTGACGGAGACGTGGTGGAATATAATGACACCATAATTCATATGCTAAAGGTAAAACCACAGAAGGACGTGGGCAAGAAAATATGGGATTGTGAATTCTGGGCCAGTGAAACGGATTTTTCTCTGATAAAAGAGGCTGTATTAAACCTTAAATCCGGAGAGGATGTTTCTCTTATTGTTAATGTGCGCGGTGAGAATAATCAGAAAATTATTCTGGATATTTCACTGAAAAAAA
>DRKK01000294.1 GCA_011051815.1 Sphingomonadales bacterium
TAAAACGTATTCTTGTAGACATAATCTATAAACTCCTTGCTTCCATTTTATAACTTGCAAGGTGTCTACAAATCTAGGGGCATCTCACAGGAACTTATTACTCATTCAAGTGTGATAGGCAAAACTCAATCATCTACCATTGCGGTTACTTCAACTTCAATTAGAAAATCTGGCATAGCCAATGCCGTGACACCAAGAAGAGTATTGGCTGCAGGCAATACATCCCCATAGAATGCCGCAATGGCTGGTCCGATGATCTCCAGCTTGTCAGGGCTGTAATTTACAACATAAGTCCTCATGCGAACCACATCTTTAGGCGTTGCTCCGGCAGCGGCCAGCACTTCTTTTAAATTCTTGAAAACCTGTGTACATTGGGCCGCCAAATCATCACTGCCGACAACTATATAATCTTTGTTCCAGGCAACCTGTCCCGCGCAATGGATAGTTTTTCGACAAGTGCTGGTGGTGGCTTGGGAAAAGCCATATTCCACAGTCCTATACATGCTTTCCGGGTTAACGACATCTCTGCTCATGGCTATTCTCTTATGTAGTATATATTAATTTATGCCCCGTGGAAAAATGGCGGTTCTGATATAAAATATTGAGTTTCTTATCTCATATGTTTCATATAATTTCCAAAAAGGTCAAGTATATTTTTCGCACTTATTCTTAATGTTGTTTTCTTATTTGTTTCTAGTTTCTTGGTGATCAATGGGCCAGTGTTTTGGGAACGCATAACTGTATTTACGCACTCTAGGGATATTACATGCACTTTTGAATTTATATAATGCTTTCAATCTAAATTAATACATAAGGATGTAGATTTGAAGGGACTGAACGGAAAGGTTGCTATTGTAACAGGGGGTGCGACGAGTATCGGCGCCGCAGTTGTGGAGGCATTGGTTGGTGCAGGAACAAAAGTAGTCATCGCTGATATAGCCGTGAGTTCTGGGGAAAAATTGGCAAAATCTTTGGGGGATGGTGTCTTATTCCAAAAAACAGATATCTCATTTGATCATGATATTAAAAAATGTATTGATGCAACTATCCAGAAATTTAGCCGTCTGGACTTTGTTATAAATGCGGCCTGTACTTACCTTGATAATGGCATGAATTCCACTCGTGAGGAATTTTTGCAATCGGTAAATATCAATGTTGCAGGCGGGTTTGTTTTGACTCAAAAAGCATGGCCCTATCTCAAAAAAACAAAAGGTGCTGTGGTAAATTTTAGTAGTATAGGTGCAAAAGTCGCCCAACCGGGACGGTGTCTCTACTCTATGACGAAAGGGGCTATTCATCAGTTGAGCCGGAACGAGGCTCTGCTTCTTGCCAAGGATGGTATCCGCGTCAATACTGTATCCCCCGGATGGACATGGTGCACGGTTCTTGATGAGCTTTCGGGAGGAGATAAAAAGGCAACAGATAATATTGCCAGCCCCTTTCACATGTTGGGCCGCGTAGGCAAACAGAAAGAAATTGCGGATACGGTGCTATTTCTATGTTCTGATCATGCGAGCTTTATTACCGGCGCAGATATTCCTGTAGACGGCGGCTATATGGCACTTGGGCCAGAGCAGCAGGATGATGCCCTGGCAAAACTAGCGGATGCAAGATGATAGATAACATAATAGACCGTAGAAAATTTCTTCAGAAGTCAGGGATGACGATCTCTGTGGGACTGGCCTCTGCAAATGGGTTTCTTACGCCAGCAGAGGCCGCAGGACTTGGAATTCCTCTGCAAATTCTATCGAAAAAAGAGGCGACCACTCTGAGAAGCTTTGGCGAGGCAATCGTGCCGGGTTCTGATAAGGAAGGGCTGGTTCATTTTATTGATAATCAACTGGCGCAAGATCCCAATGATTGCATGTTGCTGTTAAAATATTTTCAGATCCGTCCGCCCTATATTGATTTTTACCGTTCTGGCTGTATCGCCCTCTTCAAATACTGTCAGGCCCATTATGGGCAAGAATTTGAATACCTATCCAAGGCTGAAAAGGATGAAGTGATCAAGGCTCTTATTAGGGGGCGGACTGAAGGCTGGCAGGGGCCACCAGCTTTTCTGTTTTACATGTTTGTGCGTAGCGATGCGGTGGATGTGGTTTACGGCACGCCGGAAGGTTTTGAAAAACTGGATATTCCTTATATGGCACACATTCTCCCCCCCGGAGGGATGGCTACATGATTGAGCATGATAAAGTTGATGTGGTCATTGTGGGGTCCGGGGCTGCGGGCAGCGTGTACGGTGCCATTTTGGCTGAAGGGGGCAAGGGTGTTCTTGTTCTTGAAAAAGGGCCCGCGCGGAAACTTGGTGATTTATACAGCTCTCAAATATGGGCCAGGCGACTGAAATGGGGCGCGCCCCATGTGATAGAAGAAGGCAAGAACAGCATCTGGTTTAATTTTAATGCAGGGCACGGTTTTGGCGGGGCCTCCATTCATCATTATGGTGTTTGGCCGCGCTATCACCCGGAAGACTTTAAAGAAAAATCTTTATTTGGAAAGTCCCTGGACTGGCCTTTCGATTATGATGTTCTGCGGCCTTATTATGATCAAGTTCAACTGGATGTGGGTATATCGGGCGATGCGGAACTGGAAA
>DRKK01000295.1 GCA_011051815.1 Sphingomonadales bacterium
AAAAGAACTGCGGATATACAGGACAGAATACCCTACCGCCAGATGCCCCATGCGGCAAGTTTTTTAACAGAAAACCCCCATTAATTCCGCCTGCGCTGGTCGGGCTCATCCTATGCAGCCATGCCATCGCCCTCACCCGCAGTCATGCTGAACTAGTTTCTTAATCCAACACCCCATTATGCAACGATACGCAGCGGTCCATTTTTCGGGCGAGGTCTATATTGTGGGTGGCGATCAGGGCGGAAATCCCTTCTTCGCGGGACAGACGGAGCAATTCATTCATGACGCCGTTGCCGGTGGCCTCGTCAAGGTTTCCGGTTGGTTCATCGGCCAGCAGAATTTTGGGTTTGCCCACCAAGGCGCGGGCGATAGCAACCCGTTGTTGTTCGCCACCAGACAGTTCAGACGGGCGATGATCAAGGCGTTTTCCCATGCCCATTTTTTCCAGCATTTCAGCGGCCCGTGTCCGGGCTTTGGCCTTGCTGACCCCGGCGATAATTTGCGGCAGGATCACATTCTCGATCGCACTGAATTCCGGCAACAGGTGATGGAATTGATAGATAAAGCCCACGTCATGGCGGCGGATGCGGGTGCGTTTATTGTCGGACAGGTTGCTGCAGGCCCGGCCATCTATGGTCACTTCGCCCGTACTCATTCCGTCCAGCAAACCCGCAATCTGAAGCAGGGTTGTCTTGCCAGAGCCGGAGGCGCCGACCAAGGTCACGACCTCACCCTTGTTCAAGGTAAAATTCACCCCCTGCAAGATATGTAAATCTTTGCCGCCCTGAATAAAATGACGGTGAATGTCACGCAGTTCCAGAATTATATCGCTCATCGGATCCCCCTATTCATAGCGCAATGATTGAACAGGATCGACCTTTGCCGCCCGCCAAGCCGGCAGTAAGGTCGCAAGGAAGCTTAACCCCAAGGCGACGATCACTACGATCATGACCTCCTTCCCCTCTACGATGGCGGGGACTTCGGACAGGAAACGCACCTCCCCCTCCCACAGGCTGAGGCCCGTCATTCGTTCGATAAAGTCCAAAATGGGTTGCACATTATAGGCAATGGCCAGCCCCAGCATGGTGCCAAGGAAGGTGCCAAGGACGCCGATACAGGCCCCTACCATAAAGAAAATCCGCATGATGGAGCTGCTGGATACACCCATGGTACGCAGGATCGCCACATCGCGGGTTTTATTCTTGACCATCATAATCATGGTCGAGATGATATTGAATACCGCCACCAATATAATGAACGACAGGATAATAAACATCACATTACGTTCCACTTGCAGCGCATTGAAAAAGCTGCTGTTGAGCACACGCCAGTCAATGAGCCGTCCGCCATTTTCAAACTGGCGGGTGGCCTCATCGACCACCGGAAACATCTCTGTTGTCATGTCGGGATGTGTCAGGATGATCTCCAGCGCGCCCACCTGATCGCCGTATTGGAAATAGGACTGGGCCTGGGCCAGCGGCATGAAAAAATAATTGGTGTCATAATTATATTCACCGACCTCAAACACCGCCCCGATCTTATAGCTGGCGATGCGGGGCATGGTGCCGAAGGGCGTAATCCGCCCGCGCGGCGTTACCAAGGTTACCAGATCACCAACAGTCAGATTATATTTTTCCGCCAGCCGAATGCCGATAATAATATCATTCTCCCCCGCGCCAAAATTAGTCAATGTACCCTGCTTTATATTGTCGGAAATCAAGGTCATCTGTTTCAGGTCACCGGCCCGTACCCCGCGCACCAGAGCCGGGACGCTGTTGCTGCCAAAAGTGGCCAGCGCATGGCCCTCTATAATCGGTAGAACCTTGACCACATTATTGATTTTCTTCAGGCGCGTGACCGCATCGTCATAGTCGCTCATCTTGCCGCCCAGCGGCTGATAAAGCATATGGCCATTAAAGCCGATGACCTTGCTGAGCAGTTCCTCACGAAAGCCGTTCATCACCGACATGGTCACGATCAGCACCATGACCCCGATGGCGATACCCAGTAAAGAAAACAGCGCGACCAGCGTGACAAAGCCCTCGTTGCTCCTGATTTTCAGATAACGAAAGGCCACCATCCGTTCATGGGCGCTGAACATACCCTATGCTCCCAGCTTCGCGAGCGCATCATCAAGGGACATTTCCGTACGGTCCCCCGTAGCCCGGCATTTTAGCTCAACCACACCGTTTTTCAGGCCCCGCGGCCCGACGATCAACTGCCACGGCAGGCCCGCCAAATCCATATCGGCAAATTTGCCCCCGGCGCCCATATCCCGGTCATCATACAAGACCTCTACTCCCGCGTTACGCAGGCTGAGGTATATATCATCACAGGTGGCCGTACAGGCGGCATCCCCGACCCGCAAATTGAGCAGGCCGACCTTATAAGGGGCCACGGCTTCGGGCCAGATAATGCCGTTGTCATCATGATTTGCCTCAATCAACGCCCCCACTAGGCGGGAAACGCCGATGCCATATGATCCCATCTCCACCGGAATGAGTTTGCCATCCGGCCCGGTAACCTTGGCATTCATACTCTCCGAATATTTGGTGCCAAAGAAGAAAATATGGCCGACCTCTATGCCCTTTGCGGTGCGCAGATCAGCATCATCCACCGGGCAATTATCCGGATCGTGCTTTTCTTCCTCCATGGCATAAAGGCTTTGTAGTCTTTCGATGGTTTCCGGCGCAATGTCCCCGGTCAGACTGGCCAGTTCAAAATCCTCGATGGCCTTGTCGTAATAGAGCGTGCTTTCGCCGGTATCGGCCAAAATCTGAAACTCATGACTCAGGTCGCCGCCAATGGCTCCGGTATCGGCCCGCACTGGTATCGCCACCAGCCCCAACCGGGCAAAGGTCCGCAGATACGCCACATACATCTTGTTATAGGACACACGCCCCGCATCCGCATCAATGTCAAAGCTGTAATTATCCTTCATAAGGAATTCGCGGCCCCGCATGATGCCAAAACGCGGACGAACCTCATCCCGGAATTTCCACTGGATATGATAGAGATTCAACGGCAGGTCTTTATAGGATTTCACATCCCCCCGGAACAGGTCGGTGACCATCTCCTCATTGGTGGGGCCGTACAGCATCTCGCGCCCGTGACGGTCGGTGATGCGTAGCATTTCCTTGCCGTAGGCCTCATAGCGGCCACTTTCCTGCCACAACTCCGCAGACTGGATGGTGGGCATCAGGATTTCCTGCGCCCCGGCCCGGTCCTGTTCCTCGCGGACAATCTGCTCAATCTTGTGCAGCACCCTTAGCCCCAGCGGCAGCCAGATATATATCCCGGCACTGGTTTGCCGGATCAAGCCAGCACGCAACATCAAACGATGGGAGGTGACCTGCGCCTCGGCAGGATTTTCTTTAAGGGTCGGCATGAAGGCAGACGATAGACGCATTGTAATAACCTTTAATAAAAACATATACTTCTGTTTTTATAAACGCCTGATCATGTTAATGCCAGAACAGTTTTAATATGCAAAATAAAATTCATGCAAAAAAAGACGGTTCCAGGTAGAACCGCCCTTATTTCGGTGAATGGCAATTTTTATTTGTGTCGTCTTCTCGCTATGCCAAACCCCATAAGCCCTAATATCATCAAGGCAAATGGCGCGGGTTCGGGAACCCCATTCGGTTGCTGGCGTACCAACAATTTATTACCTACAATTATATCACCCGCATTATTAATACCCATGAATACATTGCCCCCGACAAAACCCGAGACCGGCTGGTTAATATTTATCAACTCATTGAGGTCATACATCACGCCATCTTCCCACAAAAATGCTGTCAGGCCTCCTCTTAAGCTATCTGAATATCCAACCGCCTGTCCATAGTCATTAATATCCACCCCAAAACTGTTACCCCGAATGCCCGGACCAAATAATGTGCCAAGGTCTGTCATACCATTGACCTCATCCCAGAGAAAAGCATGCTGAACATCTCTTCTTCTCCCACGGGAATCATAGGATATAAGTCCTGAGGTTCCAACAACCTGCCCCAGATTATTAATAGCTGAACCACTGCTGTTTCCGTGGAAACGCGGTCCTCCGGAAAGGGCACCAATATCAATCATGCCATTCACAGCATCCCAGACAAAGGCCCGTTGCGGTCCACCAGGAACATTGTCAAGGTCGGAAGAACCCGTAACCTGTCCACGAATATTTATGTCATTTCCATAACTGCTGTCTCCCCCCAACGTACCAATGTCTGTTATGCCATTCACATCCCCGACAAAAGCATGCTGTATTGCCCAGCCTACTGAATTAAAATTTCCTGTTGCGGACGAGCCAGTTACGGTACTGCTGTCATTAATACCATTGGCAACATTTCTTGTCCCACCAAGTGAATCCAATGCTGTTAAAGTATTTGATACAGGATCAGATATAAAAGCCTGAGTAGCATCAGAGCTGTCCCTAGCCCATCCTGCTACCTGGCCCTTGTTATTGATATCCCTACCTCTGCTATACAGGCCCCCGAATGTTCCAAGGTCCGTCAAATTATTATAAAAAAAATTTGTAAAGGAGTTGAGTGGATCACTGGCATTGGCATCTGCATCAAAAGCATTTGTAATCGGTGGTGTTGTAAAAGCCCGAAATCTGCCATCACGACTTATATCTCCGGTGACCTGACGTTTATCATTAATAGCACCACCGCTGAGATTCTGATTATTTCCCGGCCCTCTCAAAATCGTAATATCATAAACGGGAACCGCATAGGCATTGGTTACGTTCATAATGAGTGCTGCCACCAAAGAAAACAGCGATCTGTCGGATATCTGTATTATTTTCACAATTTTTTCTCCCTATTGTATTCTACTGAGAAAAATTCGCATAACAGCTAACCCCATCAACCCAAGCCCCAACAAGGCAAGCGGTGCCGGTTCGGGAACAGAGCTAGTGGTTCCACTCTGTGTTTTGGTGCTGATGACCACATTGTCAATGGCGAAAAACTCATCACTGATACCTTGCCAATCAGAGGACTGGAATGTTAGTGTTTCCGTCATACTGTTGGCGGTAAAGGACAAAAGTGGGTTGCCTGCTCCATGACCAAAATAAAATATACTTGGAATACCTCCAAAAAATACATCAACCCCTTCACCATGAAAAAACAATCCACCGTCCCCCAGGGGATTGGCATCGGAATAGGTTTGTGTTTTCCGTGTAGGTGCCCTGCCCACACCAAAAGTGGCATTAACCAAAGCACCGGATGAGCTGGATAGCAACCGAAAGTAATCCGGACCGAAAGACCATGATCCATCCCATGTCCCGCCTATTAAAAGATCAAACATCACATCATATGTATTCCCGACGGTTAACCCGGTCAGCGTCAGGTAAATACTTTTATTGGTAAAAGATCTGTCCCCCCCTAACCAAATAGAAATGTCACCTGCGTTATTCGAAGTCAGGGAACCTCTTGCCGTTGTGTTAAATCCGTTGGTGTCTGTTTCAAAGTCATTGCTGTAAACAACCACAGCCTGTGCCGGAATAATATTGACCATCATTAAAGCACCGGCGGCACATATGCCTGTGAATATATTTTTGAATATTACTTTTTTAATTTTCATAACATCTCTCCTCATGTGAAAAAGATATTTTATGAAATTGCTTCGCCCTATGGAATAGGCCTGCAAG
>DRKK01000296.1 GCA_011051815.1 Sphingomonadales bacterium
ACCTGCTGGCGCTTGCCGCGGCGGTTGAGGCTACGTCTTCCCATCCGCTGGCCGAGGCTATTACAGAGGCTGCCGCAGAACGGGGGCTTGACTTTTCTCGCACCAAAGATGCTAGGGCGCTGAGTGGGAGGGGTATGCAGGGCATGGTAGGGGAGGCGATGATAGCCATCGTGTCTCCCCGTTATGCAGAAGAAATTACCAGCCTCACGGATGAGCAGTCGACTATATTTAGTGAACTTGAACAACAGGGCAAGACGCTCGGCGTGGTGTTGAAAGATAATACCCTGCTTGGTGCCATTGCCATGCGCGATGAATTGCGCGATGATGCAAAACAGGCTATTTCTGCCCTCAAAGCCCTTCAGATTGAAACTATCATGCTGACCGGAGATAATGCTCGCACAGGACGGGCGATTGCGGGTCAACTGGGCATGGCCGTTGAGGCCGAACTGATGCCTGATGATAAATTAGCGGCCATAGGGCGGCTGAAGAACACCGGGAATGTGGCGATGGTTGGGGACGGGATCAATGATGCCCCGGCACTGGCCCGCGCGGATGTAGGGATTGCTATGGGCGGGGGCACGGATGTGGCCCTTGAAACGGCGGATGCAACCTTGTTGCGTGAACAGGTCAGCGGCGTTCCTGCGCTGGTCAGGCTTTCCAAAGCGACCATGCGTAATATTTATCAGAATATCAGCGTGGCTTTGTTGCTCAAGGCGGTTTTTTTGGTGACAACCCTACTGGGGGCCACATCATTGTGGATGGCTATATTGGCCGATACCGGGGCGACGGTTATTGTCACCCTCAATGCTTTGAGGCTTCTGCGCTATGACCCTTATGTCTGAACCGGCCTTTGGGAATCTGAAGTTAGGCTCTGAATAGGTGTAAATTATAATTCTCTCCTTTTTAATTATAGACTAAAATTCAACTATATGATAATGATTATCATTATATGTTCTATAAGAGTGTTTATTTAATGAAACGGTTTATTTTATTTTATCTGTCAGTCGCATCCATATTGGTAACGACGGCAATCAGCCATGCCGAGCCTGTTGATCGTCTGATCCAGTTAATTGATTATGTGGGGGTTGATTATCAAAAGGCAGTTGTCGATGGCAGGATCGTCAGCACCACAGAATATGCTGAAATGGTTGAATTTGCGACAACTATTGAGCAGTTAACTGGACAATTACCCCAATCGTCTTCGATGGCTTCATTGCAGGATCAAGTAAATCAGCTCAAAAACCTGATTGAGGGGAAGGCACCTGCGGATCAGGTAGCGGCCTTGGCAAGCATAATGCGGACGACCTTGATCAAGTCCCATGACCTGACAGTCGCGCCGGACAAGATGCCAAATCTGGCGCGGGGAAAAGCCCTGTATGCGGCGAACTGTGCGGCCTGTCATGGCCTGAACGGGGATGGCAAAGGATCTCTATCCGGGGCTCTGGAGCCAAAGCCGACAAATTTCCTTGATACAGGTCGTTACGAGAAAAGATCACTTTATGGCCTGTTCAATACCATAACATACGGCGTTGAGGGAACGGCCATGGCAGACTTTTCAAGTCTGACAAATGCCGAACGTTGGGATCTGACCGCTTATGTGGGGCAACTTGGCGCGCGGGATGATGCCGCCCAGCGGGGGGAGACAGTCTGGCAACAGCTAAAAGACAGCCAGAAAGCCATCAGCACGGACCTCTTTACAACTCTGACCCCGGCGGAAGCCGCCCTGAAATGGGAAAATGGCACCGACCTGATGGCCTATTTGAGGCAATCCCCGGAGGTATTATTTGCCCGCGACACCTCGCCAATAGTCTTCGCGCAAAGTATGATCAGAGAGAGTTATCAGGCATACCAGAATGGAAAAAAAGGGCAGGCATATGAAAAGGCCCTGAGTGCTTATCTGGACGGCTTCGAGCTTGTTGAAGCCAGTTTGGCGGCGATTGATACACCCCTGTTAAAGGAGACCGAACGGGCGATGGCCCAATATCGTAACTTTATGCAGAAGAAGGCAGCTCCGACGGTTATTACCGCTCAATATCAAAAATTATTGCCCTTGCTTGATCAGGCACAGCAACGCCTGTCGGAAAAGAATAGCCTGACCCCTACGGCGGCCTTTGTCGCAAGTCTGGTCATATTGTTGCGTGAAGGTCTGGAGGCGTTGCTTGTCATCATTGCCCTGTCCGCTTTCCTGATGAAAACGGACCGCCGGGATGCCATGCCCTATTTGCATTTTGGCTGGATTTCCGCTTTGGTACTGGGCGGCGCAACATGGCTGGTATCAGAGCGCCTTTTACAAATCAACGGCGCCACCCGTGAGGTTACAGAGGGCGTTGCCGCCTTGACGGCCTCCGCCGTCCTGCTTTTCGTCAGCTATTGGCTTCATAACAAAACAAGCGCCGAGGGCTGGCAGAAATTCATTCAGGGAAGCGTGGAATCGGCCCTTAAAGGCAGCAAATTATGGGGTCTGGCCGGATTGTCCTTCATTACAGTGTACCGCGAGGTTTTTGAGACTATTTTGTTTTATCAAGCCCTGTGGGTGCAGACGGAAGGCAATAGTGCGGATGCGGTGATTGAGGGCTTTCTCGCGGCGACATTAATATTGATGGTCATTGCCTGGGGAGCGATAAAATACAGTGTCCGTTTGCCCTTGCGGCAGTTCTTTGCCGCAACAGGCGCCCTTTTGTTGATTTTGGCCTTTATTTTTGCCGGAAAAGGCATTGCCGCCCTGCAAGAGGCAGGCAAGATAGCGCAAACCCTGACGTCGTTCCCCACTATAGAGTGGCTCGGAATATTTCCTAGTAAGGAAGGCCTTGTCTTGCAGGCGGCGGTCTTGCTCATTGCCCTTTTGGTATATCTCAAAGGTCGAAAGGCGGCTCCGTTAAAGGGATAGGGCATCAATTACCGGACAATCAGGGACATGCCCGCCGTGACATTTTGATACCATTCCGTCAAGAACGGCCTCAAGCTTTTGCAGGTCTGCAATTTTACGGCGTGTTGTGTTCAGATGGTTGGCAGTAATATTTTCCACCTGCGCGCAGGTATAGGATTTATCATCAACAAGCATTAGCAAGCCACGTATTTCCTCCAGAGAAAATCCAAGCTCCCGGCTCCGGCGGATGAAGGACAGGCGGCGTCCATGGCTGTCATTATACAAGCGGTATCCCCCCTCACTGCGGGGCGGGGATGGCATGATTTTGATCTTTTCATAAT
>DRKK01000297.1 GCA_011051815.1 Sphingomonadales bacterium
AACGGACCTATTGGTTATTTATATAAACTTTAGTATTCTTGCTAATATTTTCTCATGGTCATTCTGAACTTGGTTCAGAATCCATCTGTCCGATTTAGAGTTGGCAACAACATGGACCCTGAACTAAATTCAGGGTGACATTTATATTTTAGGTTTGGTGGATTGCCCGCTGTCGGGTCCAGTTGTGCGATTGGGGTTGGGGCGCTATAGTTGGGGCAATGAAAACAAAAACAGGGCTTTTGATATGTATGGTGACACACTTTATTTTTACGAGGAAATTCTGCTACTGGCTTTGAAGGATGAGGCCGGGGTGACATCGGTGGCTTATATTGAGCAATCCATCGCCGGGGCCGTATTGGCGGAGCTAATACTGGCCGGGCGGATTGCGCTCAGTAAGGACAAAAAGAAAATAGTAACGGTGGTCAATGCCGACCCTATGGGGGATGCGGTCATTGACAGCGCTTTTGACATGATAAAAGGCGATAAGAAAAAAAGGCGCAAACTGAACGATTGGGTAAGCCGCATTGCCGCTATCAGCGACCTGTTCCACACGGCCGCCGGGCAGCTTTGCACGCGGGGTATTCTAAAGGCCGATCAGGACAAGATATTGCTGTTTTTCACCCGGCGTATTTACCCGGAGGTCAATCCCATTCCGGAAAACAAGCTCATTGACCGCCTGCGGCTGGCCATATTCTCTGACAGTCGCGAAATCGACCCCCGGACCACGGTATTGATCTCGCTTACGCAAGGGATCGACCTGCTCCGGCTGACCTTTGGGGCCAAGGAGGTAAAAGCCCGGAAAGAACGTATTGAGGCCATCATCAACGGCGAAATAGCCGGAAATGCCATCCGGGAAGTGATAGAGGCCTGTAATATGGCTGCTGTTATGACGGTCATGGTAGCCGCCATCATCCCGACTGTTGTCACTTAATGATCATGGTCGGGGGTTTTTTCCGCCTTTGAAAAGGCCGGGAATTTATGGGTGGCATAGCTGCTGTGACAGCTGACACAGGATTCGGTCATTCTGCTGTAATAGAAGCTGATTAATTCCGGCTTTGCGGCCTTGGCCGCATGTTCCAGCATTCCGGCCAGATAGTGAAACTGCTGATCCTGTTTGATGAAATCCGCAGGCAAGAGACTGTGAAGCTCTTTGGCCTGTGCCTTGGTCAGTTTTTGCTTCAGGATATAGCTGTTTTTGATTTTTCCGGCGGTGGTAGCAACCGCCTCCCATTTGCCGGAAATAATCGCCGGGATCAGCGACATCATACCACTTTGCAGGGCCAGCATTTCCTGTGACAACAGACTGCGCAATTCCGGCGACAGGGCCGTAACCCCCGCCGATTTTTCCTCATTGGCATAGCTTGACATGGGCAGGCTCATCAGGAGGATACAAATAATTTTTTTCATATGATACATCGTTTCTTTTTGTGAAATCTCAGAATATAATTTAAATAATGGGTGAAAATAAGCCTTTTTACAAACCTATCGCAAGGGGTTTTCAAACAAGTACCTGTTTAGCCCCCTTAAGTGTATACTTGTATTATTCTATCAATCCATTATATTTTACCAACTAAAGAAAGGCATTTTTATGATTGTGAGTATCCTTAGCCAGATTTAATCATCTTTTCACGGCGTTACGGCGTTGATTTAGTCGATTTCAAATCTGGACAAAAAACACTGACCCGTTCCGTGAAAGGGCTGTCAGTGGTCGTGGCTTGATATCAAGCCGCATATATTTTGTTGTCGACATGGTTCGACATAGTCAAGGGTACAAGAAAATGCCAATAGATATACCTGCGCTGACCTCCCTCGGGTGGAGCGCTTTTTACCAGCAACAATTAACTTCAGAAGAGTATGAAACAACCTATCCCTGCCGTGTGATGGCGGTCCATCGGGGGCAACTGATCCTATCCATGGGGACAGAGGAATTTACCTTGTCCTTCACTGGGAAAATGTTACAGGAACAGGGTGACCACCAGGCCACTATCGGCGACTGGCTTTTGGTATCACGCACCACGGGGGCGTTCCTACGCCTGCTTGACCGTAAAAGCCTGATCAAACGCAAGTCAGCGGGAACAGATAATTCCCAACAGCTGGTGGCGGCAAATATTGACACGCTGTTCATCGTAACTTCCTGTAACGATGACTTTAATCTGTCGCGTTTAGAGCGGTATCTGGCCTTTGCCTATGGGGCGAATGTCGACCCGGTGATCGTCCTTACCAAACAGGATATGTGTGATAATCCCATGGCGTATGTAACGCAGGCCCGCACCCTCGGCCCCTTGATCATGGCCGAGGCCGTAAATGCCCTCGACCCGTCAACCCTTGCGGCCCTGCATGTCTGGTGCAAGCCGGGGCAGACGATTGCTTTGCTTGGTTCGTCCGGGGTCGGAAAGTCAACGCTGGCAAATGGCCTGGGGGCCACGTATCAGAAAACCGGTGATATTCGGGAGAATGATGCCAAGGGCCGCCATACCACAACCCATCGGTCATTGCTGCGCTTAACCAATGGGGCGGTGTTGCTGGATAGTCCGGGCATGCGCGGTTTGGGGCTTGCCGATTGCGAAGAAGGTGTTTCCGCAGTGTTCAAAGATATTGCGGACCTTGCCCAAGCCTGCCGCTTTAAGGATTGCAACCATGATCAGGAGCCGGGCTGTGCGGTCAATGCCGCTCTCATGGATCAAAGCCTCAGTGCGCGCCGACTGAAAAGTTACAACAAACTCATGGCGGAACAGCAGTATAATGCCGCCACCATCGCCGAACGGCGCAAGAAAGCCAAAGCCTTTGGCAAGCTCAGTAAAAAATCTATTGCGGCGAAGAAAACAGGTCAGGATTTCTAGATTTTGCGGGCAGGCCTTTTCTATTGCATCAGAGCTGGCTTGCCCAAAACAAAATTATATTGCTCTAGTCAATGCCCAATATCTTGTGGCTTTGCAGGCTAAGGCACCATAGGGGGTGGTTCAAGCAGTAATCAACGGCGGCTTTGGTATGGTCCGCGCCCGCTTCATCAAGGGGTTGCAGGTAAAAATGGCGGAAATCCATATGGGCCACATCCTCTGGCCGGATAGCATCTTGTGGATAGACCAGTTTTAATTCATCGCCGCTGGTCTGAATAAATTTATCCATCCGCTTGGGACTGATGCAGATCCAGTCCAACTCCGGCGGACAAGGCAGGCTGCCGTTGCTTTCCACGGCGACCTGAAATCCCGCCGCCTGAAAGGCCCGGATCAGGGGACTATCCAGCTGCATCAAGGGCTCACCACCGGTGCAGATAACATAGGGTATGCCGCCCTCCCCGCGCCAGATTTTCTGCACGGCCCGGGCCAAATCCGCTGGGCTTTTAAATTTGCCGCCATTCTGGCCATTAGTGCCCAGAAAATCCGTGTCACAAAAAGAACAGTCGGCCTGCGCGCGGTCCTCTTCCCGCCCGGACCAAAAATTACAGCCCGCAAAGCGACAGAAGACCGCCGGGCGACCCGTATGATGGCCTTCGCCCTGCAGGCTGTAGAATATTTCCTTGACGCTATAGGTCATTTATAGGCCACCGGGTCCACCTCCCCCGCCTCGCGAAAACCCTTCAGCCTCAAATGGCAAGCATCGCACTGACCGCAGGAGGCACCGTTCGCCGCCGGGTCATAACAGCTGGTGGTCAGGCCGTAATCCACGCCGAGCGATAGGCCCC
>DRKK01000298.1 GCA_011051815.1 Sphingomonadales bacterium
CGTCTCTATGTCCATACTGCGTAATGTCGCCGCAGATACGGAAGAACGCAGTGCCTATCTTAAGTATGTCGCCGCAAAACGCCGGGGGGACACACCGGAAATACCGGAAATCCTGACCGAAGAGCGCATTGCCTATATGGCGGAGAACGAACAGTTTATCCTCAGCATTACCGTGAACGGTTATGGCAAACGCACCTCGGCCTATGAATATCGCGTCAGTGGTCGCGGTGGGCAGGGGATCATCAATATAGAAACTTCAGAGCGAAATGGCGATGTCATCGCGGCCTTCCCCATAAATGACATGGACCAATTGATGATGGTAACGGATCAGGGGCGTCTGATACGGGTGCCGGTTGGGGATGTTCGGGTCGCCGGACGGAACACGCAGGGCGTAACCCTGTTTAAAGTAGGGGATGCAGAAAAAATTGTTTCCGTCGAACGGGTTCAGGAACCAGAACCAGAAGAAGAAACTGAGGATGATATGGCGGAGGAATGAATATGACACCGATAAAGAGAATAGGGCTGTATCCGGGAACTTTTGATCCCATCACCCTTGGCCATATCGATATTATTGCCCGTAGTGCCAAGCTGGTCGATCATCTTATCCTTGGTATTTCAACCAATCCGTCAAAAACAGCGTTATTTGACCTTGATGAAAGAGTTGAGATGGTGCGCCGTGAAACGGCCTTTATTGAAGATAATACTGGGGTCAAGATTGAGGTGCGCCCTTTCAGCACCCTGTTGATGAGTTTTGCCGAAGAAATTGGTGCAACAAGTATCATCAGAGGATTGAGAGCCGTATCTGACTTTGAATATGAGTTTCAGATGACAGCCATGAACTATAAAATGAATTCTGATATTGAAACCGTTTTTCTGATGGCGGAACCCTCTCTGCAAGCCATCGCCTCACGGTTGGTCAAGGAAATTGCCCGCTTTGACGGTGACATTTCTCCCTTTGTGTCAGAAAATGTCAAACGGGACGTTTTGGCAAAATTAAATAAATAGCGAGATAAATGATGAGAATATTCTTTAAGGCATTTCTTGCCTTGGTTCTACTGGGTGGATTTTCCCATAGTTCGGCCCTGGCCGCAGATCTTGAAAATACCCTCTATCTTGACCTGAAAGATGGCCGGGTAACCATCGAGATGTATCCGGACGTTGCCCCGAAAACCGTCGCCCGGATAAAGGAATTGGTCCGGCAGGGTTTTTATGACGGTTTGACCTTTCACCGGGTTATCCCCGGCTTTATGGCTCAGGGCGGTGACCCCAAAGGGGATGGCACCGGCGGCTCTGGACAGCATATTCCAGCAGAATTTTCAAACCTTCCCCATCTTAAAGGCACCGTATCCATGGCCCGCGCAGAGGATGTGGATAGTGCCGACAGTCAATTCTTCATCGTCCTTGGCGTCAGCTCGTTTCTGGATGGTCAATATACCATATGGGGCCGGGTGGTTGGTGGCATGAAATATGTTGACCACATCAAAGAGGGGGTCGTTCCGGAATTACTGGACCCTGATAAAATCATTAAAATGCAGGTTGCTGCTGACGTTACACCAGAGGAATAATATTATGGATCTTGAAAATACACTTTACCTCGACCTGAAAGATGGTCGTGTAACGTTGGAATTATACCCCGATGTGGCCCCAAAACATGTGGCCCGTATCAAAGAACTTGCCCGGGATGGATTTTATGACGGATTGAAATTTCACCGGGTTATCCCCGGCTTTATGGCTCAGGGTGGCGACCCGTCCGGTAATGGCACCGGCGGCAGTGGCCAGAATATCCCGGCTGAATTTTCGGACAAACCCCATGTGCGCGGCACGGCTTCCATGGCCCGCTCCGCCATGCCAGACAGTGCCGACAGTCAATTTTTCATCTGCTTTGATGAAGCCCCTCACCTGAACGGTCAATATTCCGTTTGGGGGCAGGTCGTCGACGGTATGGAACATGTAGACAACATCAGCACGGATAGCGGCGCACCCGATGAAATTGTCAAGATGCAGGTTGCTGCTGACGCCGAATGAAAGTAGATCTATTTGATTTTGAGCTCCCCAAAGAGCTTATAGCCCTGCGCCCCGCACCTCATCGTGACGGGGCGCGCTTGCTATGGGTTAAGGATGCAGAACTTCAGGACAGGCAGGTCACAGACTTGCCTGACTTTCTTGAAGCAGGTGATATTCTTGTCTTTAATGACACGCGGGTCATCCCCGCCCGCCTAACGGGCAAACGACGGCAAGCCAAAATAGAAGTTACCCTGCATATGAATGATGGGGAGGGCCGGTGGAAGGCCTTTGCCCGCCCGGCCAAAAAGCTGAAAATTGATGATGTCATTGAATTCTCTAATGGTCTTTCGGCGCGTGTGACCGACAAAGGCGAGGGCGGCGAAGTTTCCCTGCACTTCAATTGCGCGGGCGATAACCTTCGTAAGGCGCTTGACGGGGCCGGTGTCATGCCTCTGCCACCCTATATTGCCTCACAGCGCCCGATAGATGAGCGGGATTTAACCGATTACCAGACGGTTTACAGCAAAAAAGACGGGGCGGTTGCAGCCCCCACGGCGGGGCTACATTTTACGAACCGTTTGTTGGCTGACC
>DRKK01000299.1 GCA_011051815.1 Sphingomonadales bacterium
GCCGCCGAAGACTGCGTCGGGCCACTGGCAAAAAACGTCCACAAGCCCCCCTGCGCCGACAAAAAGGACAATAGCCCCAATATACCGCCTACCGCAATATTACCACGCACCAATATCAAAAAAGCCAACAGGCCCATAATAATGGCAAAGCCGACCCGGAACAGCCGATTTAATTTCTCTGATTTAGATTGCTTCATAAACCGCGCAATCATGTAGAGCAGAAAGACAAAACCGACCAATGTAAGGATGAAGGGCATTTAAATTCCTATTCCGCCGCCGCCACAGCCGCTTTTTCCCAACCGGGAAGTTTCAAATCATCCATAAGGCGCCGGATTTCCTGCCGGGCGGCCACATGGGACATAGTCATTTTCTCCCGTCCCCCGCTTTTAAAATCCACAAGGGTCAGTCCTTTGGGGAATAATTCACGGTAAATCACCCGCTCCCCAAAGCCCGGCACATAGCGAAAGGCCACCCTTTTTTGCAATTGGGTCAACACATCATGTACCCGACGCTTATTTTTCGCATCCAGCGCAGATGTACGGTTGCGCATAACAATCCAGTCAATGGTGCCGCGATCCTTCATGGCCCGCATTTTTCGGGCTTCCCAAACCATCTCACTATACAGGCTGAGCTTTTCCACCTGATAGGTATCGGGGTTTACCTTGGCCAACAAATCCACATCGACAAAGCTGTCATTCAGGGGCGTAATCAGGGTATCTGCCGAAATATGAGCCTGACGGGACAGATAGCTGTCACTGCCCGGGCAATCAATCAGGATATAATCATGCTTGCCCGAAAGTCCCTCAATCAGGGCGGTGAAATTTTCTTTGTCCTGCCGGGCCATATCCTCTGCACTGCCCCCTTCGGACCGTTCCAGGATATGCACGTCAGGCATGGTCAGTTTCAGATTATATTGTTCCGCATAGGCCGCCCGGTTTTCGATATAGCGGGCCAGCGATTTCTGCCGGGCATCAAGGTCAATGATCGCCACCCGAAAGCCCCGTTCCAGCAAGCTGACCACGATATGCATGGCCGACGTGGATTTACCCGAACCGCCCTTCTCATTGCCAACCACGATGATGTGTGTTTTACCGCTCTTACTGCCAGTCATATTTCTTTGGTCCCTTGACGATTTTTATCTAGCCTGTATTTCAATGATAGTAATTTCTGGTTTTTTCATTCAGACATCATTATAACCTGACAAGATCATACTGTGCCAGATTAATCTATGAATGGACGAAATGTATAAACGCCGTAATCATACCTTTATCAAAGACACGATTCTAATCTTCTTTGCAACAGTGTTTTTTGTCGGCGGGCCGGTTCTGCTGGCAAACTGGCAGGTGAACAAGAGCTTGCAGCCCCATTCCCCCATTGAAATGATCCGGAGTATCCAGCTTCGTGAGGGAGAATATGCCCTGAAAACGCTCGCAGCCTATGGTTTTGATATAAAACAGATTCGTAAGCATAAAGCCGCCGTGCCGGAAGTTTTCTTCGCCAACCTGCCCCGGGAATTGCCCCGGATAAAAAACAGCAAAATAAAGAAGGAACTTTTCTTTTCTGTCCTGCTGCCGCCGGTTCTGAAAGTGAATGAGATCATTCGTGCGGAGCGGAACAAACTCAAAAAAATCATCCTGAAAATTACCCTTGGCTCCAAGGTGTCAGAACCGGAATATTACTGGCTTACTCAAAAGCTGGTGCAATATAAGGTCAAGGTGCAGGATGTGGGGGATTTTACCCGGCGGCTCGGCGATATTCTGGAAGAATTGCTGAACCGAATGAATATCATTCCGCCGGAACTGGCGCTGGCACAAGCGGCACAGGAAAGTGGCTGGGGCACCTCCCGCTTTGCCCAGCAGGGCAATGCCCTCTACGGTCAATGGACATGGGGTAGCGGCTGTGGCATGGTGCCGGCCCAACGTGATGAGGGCAAAACCCACCGGATGAAATGCTTTAAAAGCATCATAGAAGCCGTTGACAGCTATATGTTAAATCTGAATACCCATAATGCTTACCGCGCCCTGCGAAATGCTCGCCGTGCCTTTCGGGATGATCAGGTGATCAATGTTATCCCGCTGGTGGAAACATTGACCAGCTATTCCGAAGAAGGCCCCGCCTATGTGGAAAAAATCAAAAATATCATTCGGGTCAACAGACTGACTGACTTTAGTCAGGCCCGCCTGAGAAGTTAACAACTGGATATATTATGGCCTCTTCATCTGTAAAAATTGTTCGAACCAAGAAAGACCTTCGCGCACAAGTACGGGAATGGCATATGGCGGACCTGAAGGTGGGCATGGTCCCGACCATGGGCGCCCTTCACCACGGCCATTTGTCCCTGATCCGGGAAATTCAGAAACATGTGGACAAGGTTGTGGTCAGCATCTTCGTCAATCCGAAACAATTTGGACCCAACGAGGATTTTGACAAATACCCTCGCTCGGAAACCGCCGACATCAGGAAACTGGAAGAGGTCGATACGGATTTGCTCTATGCGCCGGATGTGGGCGAGATATACCCAGAAGGTTTTTTAACCAATGTGTCAGTCGCCAAAATTACCGAAGGCCTGTGTGCCGCCAAACGGCCCGGCCATTTTGACGGTGTGACTACCGTTGTGACCAAGCTATTGCTCCAATGCCTGCCCGATGTAGCACTTTTTGGTGAAAAGGATTTTCAGCAATATACGGTGTTGAAACAGCTGGCCAAAGATCTGGATATTCCCACGGACGTCATGTGCGGTAAACTGATCCGGGACGATGACGGGCTGGCCACCTCGTCCCGTAATGTGTACCTGAGTCCGGAAGAACGCAAAACCGCACTGGAAATCCCAAAAACCCTGAAGCAAGCTATTGAGGATATTGAAAGCGGCGCCTTATCCATGGAAGAAGCCCTCGCCAAGGGTACTCAGCATTTGCTGGATAGCGGATGTAAGGAAGTGCAATATCTTGAAATTCGCCAATCTGAAAATCTGGACCCTATCACCACGACAATTGCCGAAACTTCGCCCATTCTGGCCCGTATTCTGGTGGCGGCTGTTGTGGGAAAGACGCGCCTGATCGACAATATGCCCATCAAGATATTTTTCTAAATAAGGCCCATTTCCCGGAGCTTATCCGACATATGGCGGGGCAGGTTATCTGTCCTCTGTCCGTCCAGAATATCGCGCGGTGCATCTGACGGCTCAAGATAACGCCACCCCTGATGAGGTCTGCGAGGCTGGCTCTCTGTACGGACAAGAGTGGTATCCATTATGATCTTGCATTTGACCCCGGTATCCGTTTCCAGTTTTTCCAGCCCGATGATCGCCTGGCGCACCTGAACGAACCCCTTGATCACCCAATATATGGAGCCGCCGTCCAATACTTCATCAGCCCGTTTGGGTCGAAAACGGGTGATGTGATAATTATAGGGCGTCCCGTCCGGCAGCAGATTTTGCCGCCCCTTACGCACCTCTATCAGGTGATCAACACTGTCAATGCCAACACATAATTTAAGAATATGAACCGTCATCTTACATAAACGCCAGTGACGCCAGACCGAGAAAAGCGAAAAAGCCGATTACGTCGGTAATGGTGGTTACAAAAATACTGCTGGCCAGCGCCGGGTCAATATCCATTTTTTCCAGCCCCACCGGGATCAGGATACCCGCCAAGCCTGCCATGATCATATTGATGATCATCGCCACCGCAATCACACCGCCCAAAAGCATATTGCCGAAATAGGCGTAGGATAATACCCCGATAATAATGGCCATAACCGTCCCGTTCAGGACCGCAATGGCAAATTCCTTGCCAATTACCCGCCGCACGTTGGATGAGGTCAGATCCTTGGTGGCCAGAGACCGCACCGTCACCGTCATGGTCTGGGTTCCCGCATTACCCCCCATACTCGCCACGATGGGCATAAGGATGGCCAGTGCTACCATCTGCTGAATACTGCCATCAAACAGGGCAATGACCATAGAGGCCAAAATAGCCGTGGCCAGATTCACCAACAGCCAGATAATACGGTTTTTTGAAGCCTCAAAAACGGTTTCCGTAATATCGGTTTCCGTGACCCCGGCCATACGCAGAATATCTTCCTCGGCCTCCTCATCAATCACATCCACCACGTCATCAACCGTGATCATACCAAGCAAGCGGCCATTATCATCCACAACCCCCATGGAGGTCAGATCATATTGGCGGAATATATGGGCAACTTCTTCCTGATCAAGGCTGGCAGGAACCACTTTCGGGTCCGTATCCATGATCTCGCCCACAGGGGTTTGGTCCGGTGAACGGA
>DRKK01000300.1 GCA_011051815.1 Sphingomonadales bacterium
AAAATTTGTCCTTCATGGTGCCATGGGGCAAGAAGCTGCTTTTGCGGAAAGTCCAGAGAATATGATCAAGCTCTTTCACGCGGTCTTCCGACCCGACCTTGACCACCGCCCGCAACCCGGCTCCGCTCACCTTTTCCAGTAACTTTGGCAAAGCAACATTCAACGGCAGATGCAACAGGTGATAAAAGCTGACCTCAGTCATTACGATTGGATTTCTTCAGAAATTACAGGTCTAATCCTCATAAAACTCACGTACCAGCTGATCCAGAAGCCGAACCCCGTATCCGGTGGCTCCCCGGTCTGCAACGTCCGAGGCCTCTGTTTTCCAGGCTGTCCCGGCGATGTCAATATGGACCCACGGCACATCATTGACAAACCGCTGCAGGAACTGCGCCGCCGTGATGCTACCGGCATATTTGCCGCCGATATTTTTCATATCGGCAATCTTGGAATCAATCAGCTTGTCATAGGCCTTACCAATGGGCATCCGCCATACTGGCTCATCCACCTGCGCCCCTGCCTTGGTCAGGTTTTCGCAGAGGTCATCATCGTTAGAGAATATCCCGGCATATTCATGGCCCAAGGCCACCATCATGGCCCCGGTCAGGGTGGCAAGGTCAATGATGAACTTTGGCTGAAAACGGTCCTGCGTGTACCAGAGCGCGTCCGCAAGCACCAAACGGCCTTCGGCATCCGTATTAATCACCTCGATGGTCTGGCCGGACATGCTGGTCACCACATCACCGGGACGCTGTGCTGTACTAGACGGCATATTTTCCACAAGCCCCACAACCCCGATGGCATTCACCTTGGCATTCCGCCCCGCCAGGGCCAACATGGCACCAACCACGGCGGCGGACCCGCCCATATCAAACTTCATATCCTCCATCCCCACGCCGGGTTTCAGGGATATACCGCCCGTATCAAAAGTCACCCCCTTGCCCACAAAAGCCACCGGCGGTTCATCGTCGTTTTCCGAGCCGTTCCAATGCATGATCACCAGATGGGATTCACACGCACTGCCCTGCCCCACGCCCAGCAACGCCCCCATGCCCAGTTCTTCCATCTGATCCTCGGCAAGGATTTCCACATCAATGCCCACATCCGACAGTTCCTTGATCTTTTCGGCATAGCTTTCCGGATAAACCACATTGCCTGGCTCCGTCACCAGATCACGGGCAAAGCTCACCCCATCTGCCACCCGGTCCAGATCATTAAATATATTCTGCGCCCCTGTTTGGGCGGCGCACATAACCTCTACCCCGATGATAGAAGGTTTTTTTGCCTCTTCCTGTTTGGTGAAATATTTATCAAACCGGTAACGGCGCAAACGAATCCCAAAACCCAGATGGGCGGCAAATTCCGCACCGGAGATATTGGCCTTTTTCGGCGCATCCGCCGCAACAGACAGGCTTTCATCGCCGGATGCAATCAGGTTCGCCATGATTTTGCCGCCGATTTTTTGTGATTTTACCTCATCAAGATCTGCCTCATCCCCAAGCCCCACAACCAGAACCCGGTTGATGTCCAGCCCCGCAGGGGCCACAAGGTCAATGGACTGGCCAAATTTTCCTTCAAAATGACCGACCATCATTGCCCGACTGACAAGGCCATCCGTTGCCTTGTCCACTTTCGCGGCACTGGCCGATAATTCCCGATCGCTATATACGAAAATAACGTGTGAATCAGAGGTGGGAGAGCTATTCTTGATAAATTTTATATTCATTATTGCCTCAATTGTGACCAACTATATTTTTTATGCAGTTCCATAATGACTGATACTGCTGTAAAAGTCATTGCGCAAGTGTAAATTATTACTTATTTCAACGCCATATTGCATGAAGGCGAAATAAAAATAGGCAACCAAAAGAAAAATATGTAAATAACATAATATGGTATTCAGAATAATTCTCATAGGCCTGTTATCAGGGACTTTTTTGTCAACATCCGCGCTTGCCAGCCAAGCCGATGACAAAGCCGTTGCCGCTGACCCACAAGAGAAGATTAATTTCTCCGCCGGGAAAATTGAATATGATAGTGATAACAACCTGATAACGGCCACCGGGGATGTCACCCTGTTTCAGGAAGGGAAAGTCCTCAAAGCGGACAAGGTTGTCTTTAACCGCAAAACACAGGAAGTCCGTGCTACTGGCAATATTACCATCCGTGATAATAACGGAAATATCATGTTCATGTCGGAAACCGTCCTCAAAGATGGCCTTAAAGAAGGCTTCATCCGGAATGTGCGGGTTTTATTTTCTGATGACGGTCACCTTGTGGCCCGTGAAGGCACCCGCATTGGCGGTAAGACCATATTCAAGCAGGCGGCCTATTCCCCCTGCAAGACGTGCAATACAGACGGTCAGCGCGAACCCCTGTGGCAGATCAAAGCCGATACGATCACCCATGACGAGAATGACCGGGTTATCCGTTATAAAAATGTCGTTCTGGAAATTGGCGGAATTCCCATTCTCTATACCCCGTATTTCTCTCACCCGGACCCGACCGTGCATTCCGCCTCAGGATTCCTGACCCCGGAATTCGCCACATCATCGGAATTGGGCATCAATGTAACCGTACCCTATTATTTCACGCTGGCCCCGGATAAAGACATCACGCTGGCCCCGATCTTTACCACCAAAGAAGGCGTTGTTCTGGCCGGCACCTATCGTCAG
>DRKK01000301.1 GCA_011051815.1 Sphingomonadales bacterium
AAAGACCGATGGCCGCGCTCTGATGCTGATCGGGTGATATGGGATGGACGTTGGTCTTTTCGGCTGCCACCAGCAACAGAACAAGGGCCATCTTTAAGATGGGACCATCTTCGCTTTCCATGAGAATATGAAAATTTGCCAGCCATCCCCCATTGGGGGCTTCCTGAAGACCTGAGAGCTTCAACCGGATTCTGACCTTGCTTCCCGTTGGCAGGGGTTTGAGAAAGCGTATATTCTCCGCCCCCCTGTTCAGGCCATATTCAAGCCCGGTGAAGGTCACCACCTGATCAAAGAATTTGGGCATAAGAGACAGGAGCAGATAATTATGGACAATGGTCCGGCCAGTAGCCAATTCCGTTCTGGCCTGTTCCGCATCCACATGCACCCATTGAAAATCACCGGTTGCCTCGGCAAATTTTGTTACCCGGCTCTGCGTTATCTCAACCCATTTTGACGTGCCGATTTCACGCCCGATATAGTCTTTTATGTCTCTGATATTAATAGTAACGCCAGCCATTCATCTGTCCAAATATTAATGAAGGCTTAATTGTAACATCCGGTTATTACCGAAAGATCAAAGTTAGTTAAGCTTTTATTGAATTCAGACCTTATTTCCGCTTTGGCTTATCACGCGGGGTCACATTGGGCGTGGTCAGGACCGCGTCATCCCGGCCAACATCCACACGATACATGAAATTGCGCCAAATTCGGGCGGGCATCCCGCCGCCAGTGACCCGTTTCATGGGGCTGGCATCGTCATTACCGACCCAAACCCCATTGACCATGTTAAGGCCATAGCCCAGAAACAACGCATCCTTGTAATCTTGCGTGGTCCCGGTTTTACCCGCCACCGAAAAGGACATTTTCGCCTGCCGCGCCGTCCCCCAGTTAACCACCGATTGCAACATATTATCCATGACCATAACGGTCTGATCAGACAGGACCTTTTCCGGCGGCCCCGGCATATGACGATAGAGTATCTGTCCGGCGCTATTCTGAATTTCCACAATACCGTAGGGCACCACCAAATAGCCACCATTTGCCACCGCCCCATAAGCCGCGGTTAGTTCCAGCAGAGAAATTTCTGACGTCCCCAAAGACAGGGACGGCTCGGATATGATCGGCGTGGTCAGGCCCAGCCGCCGGGCCATTTCGATAACGCTCTGCCGGTTGATGCGTTCCGCCAACTTTACCGCCACCGTATTCAGGGACAGGGCAAAGGCCTCCCGCAGGGTCACTTCGCCGCGATATTTACCGCTATAGTTTTTTGGCTCCCAGCCATCCAGTATGACCGGGCTGTCCCGCATGACGCTGTCTGGTGTCAGGCCTGCTTCCAACGCCGCCAAATAAATGAATAATTTAAAGGCCGATCCCGGTTGCCGCCGGGCCTGTGCCGCGCGGTTAAACTGGCTTTTCATATAGTCGGTGCCGCCAACCATGGCCCGGACCGCCCCGTCCATATCCAGCGACACCAGAGCCGCCTGTCCTGCATGGTATTTCGCGCCCTCCCGGTCCATAACCTGTTGCAGGGCCTTGTCGGCCTTGTTCTGCATATGGGGCATCAGGGTGGTATAGATGATAATCGGCTCTGTGGGTTGACCAATCAGGGCGGCAGATTTCTCAATAATCCAGTCGGTGAAATAACGTTCATCACCACCGGTTTGAGTATCGGCAATATCAACATTGCGGCCCTTGGCCGTGTCTGCCAGAGATTGCGTAATATATCCGGCCTCTACCATATTATCCAGAACCACCCCCATCCGGCGGTAGGATCGTTCCAGATCCCGCAGGGGGGAATAGAGGGCCGGGCCCTTCAACATCCCCGCCAGCATAGCCGCTTCACTTAGGGATAATTTACGGGCGCCGTGGTTAAAGATTGTCCGCGTGGCCGCATCAATACCATAAGCCCCGGCACCAAAATAAACCCGGTTAAAGTAAAAGGTCAGAATTTCTTCCTTGGTAAAATTAAGCTCCAGCCAGTTGGCCAGCAATAATTCCTGAATCTTGCGTTTGATGGTTTTATCGGCGGATAGGAAAAGATTTTTCGCCAGCTGCTGACTAATGGTACTGCCGCCCTCGGCCACACTGCGGCTGGTGACATTTTTAATCAAAGCCCGGAGAATTCCGCGAAAATCCACCCCGAAATGGTCGAAAAACCGCCTATCCTCGGTGGCGATAACCGCCCGTACCAGATTTTGCGGGATTTCTTTATAATCCAGCCAATCCCCATAAACATCGCCGTAAGAGGCCAGCATCGCCCCGTCCCGGCCTATAACCATCACCGTTGACCGACCTGTTTTCTGTTTAATATCGGAAATATCCGGCAGGTCATGGGCATAATAAATCACCACCGGCACCATGAGAATAAAAAACCAGATCAGGCCAACCATGGTCCGGTAAATCAGCTTTCTCAACCCGATGCGCGGCACCTTGGCCCCGCTGACCTTGGCAATATTTTTCCGGCGGCTTTTGCTTATTTTCTTTTTTGGGGCTTTCTTCTCCACATAGGGTTCTTCAATGATTATCTTTTTGCCATATGTTTTTTTACGAGTCGACTTTTTGGCCAGCCCCTTTTTCCGTGATCCCTTGTCTTTGGAACTATTCGTCATTACCTCTCCTTGTCCCCAAGTAGGGGACCATAAAATATCACCCGCAGGATGACAAGTCGAAGGGGATTATATTTTACATCTTGACTTTAGTTACAAATGAAACTATTATCATTTTATATCTTAAATGAAGGAGCCCTGACCATGACATTAAAAAGAATCCACCATGTGGCCTATCGCTGTATGGATGCCAAAAGAACCGTTGAATTTTACCAGAAATATCTGGATATGGATTTTGTACTGGCAATTTCAGAGGACAAAGTACCATCCACCGGCGAACCTGACCCCTATATGCATTTATTCATGGATGCGGGGGCCGGAAATATTCTGGCCTTTTTCGAAATCCCCAATTCTCCGGACATGAATTTTGACCCTAACACGCCGGACTGGGTACAGCATATCGCCTTTAAAGTGGAAGATGAGGCCGCCATGATGGCGGTAAAAGAAAAACTGGAAGCGGATGGCATAGAGGTTGTCGGGCCAACAAATCATCACATTTTCCAGTCCATCTATTTCCGGGACCCCGATGGTCACCGTTTAGAGCTGGCCTATGATACCGCCACCGCAGAAGAAATGAAGAAGCTCCACGATATTGCGCCGCAAATGCTGATCGACTGGACCAAATCCAAGAAAACCCAGAAACATGCCGCATGGCTTCATGAGGAAGAATTCAGCAAGGACAGCCATAAATAAGCACAGCAGGCAGATAAATTGACCGGGGCCTGCTGATCGGGCATAAGTGATTTGTTCAACAGCAAAGATCACGTTTATGAAAAAAATCTCTATTGCCCTGATTGCCCATGATGCCAAAAAAGATGTGCTGGTGGAATGGGTCGGCAAATATCCTGATATATTTCACAAGGCCGCCCTGTTCGCCACCGGAACCACTGGCGGGCGTTTGTTGGCGGCCTATCCCGACCTCGACCTGACCCGATTGAAAAGCGGCCCGCTCGGCGGGGATCAGCAAATCGGTGCAATGATTGCCGAGGGAAAACTGGACGCCATGATTTTCTTTGTCGACCCATTAAGCCCCATGCCCCATGACGTAGATGTCAAGGCCCTGACGCGACTTGCCATCGTCTATGACTTGCCGATGGCCTGCAACATCGGCACCGCAGAAGCCATTATGCACAATGATTTCTTCCGTTAAAGGTCAAACATCCAGATTGACAGCTTTGAGCCCGCGGCCTAATTATTTGTTTCAGAAAGTTGCGTTTGTTGTCTTCTCTCATGCCAGTTCAAGCCAAACAGAAGCCGCAGAATATTAACGTTTTTTATCACTGTCTCATATAATAAACCACATATGACGAATGTACCGATGCTGATGATTAAATACTCGGATACTCCGGAAAGCTTCCAATTGATAACATAATACCCCAATGTGACAATGACCGTTTGGTGAAGAATGTAAAAAGGATAGACGAGTTGATTGCCATATTTTAAGACACTGTTTGTAAAATTGAGATAGCGCCGCGCAAAGCCGATAATCAGGGCAATCCATGACCATTTCACACATAAAGCAATTTTTCCCCATGCCTCCTCACCATCAAAATGCAGGATATTGTCGGGAAGGTAAAAAATTGCCAGCAAGGCGCCATAGCCTACTAATCCGATAGTCAATGAAAGATACCGATTACGTTCAAAGGCTTCCCAGATGGCAGGCATGCGGACGAACAACAGCCCCATGACCAACGCAAATATATATATGCTGT
>DRKK01000302.1 GCA_011051815.1 Sphingomonadales bacterium
AGAACCTATCTATGTTCTCAAAGCCGGGGATCATATCAGCCCGATATTTGAATCACCGCTGGGCCTGTTTAACCCCGACACCATGGGCGATGTCTTGAGCGATAAATACGGCATTGCCCGCCACCGCCTGACCGGCCTTATGTCGCCCTGGGCCTTGAAAAGGCTGGATGAATTCGGCGGCGATATTTCCAAATTCACCGTGGTCAAGATGAACCCGTCCAAACTGCGCCAGATCTGCATCGCCAAAACCGAACCGGGCGATGAGAATAATCAGGATATTTCAACATTGGTCGGCAAGGTGGACATCCGCAAGCTGGAATATTTCTCGCAAAATGACACGGACGCCTATGCCTATAGCGGCGGCTTGAATACGGCGACGCAAGGCATTCTGGAATTTGTCGAGATGTTCAAGGCCCCCATCAAGATGCTGCACCCCCTGTTGACCGCAACACAGGAGGGTAATTATATCGGCACTGAAAATATGGGCGCAATCCCGTTTCAGGGCATTATCCTCGCCCATTCCAACGAGTCCGAATGGCAGACCTTCAAGAATAACAAAAATAACGAAGCCTTCATCGACCGGGTTTACGTGATCAAGGTGCCCTATTGCATGCGCGCCGATGAGGAGGCACAGATTTACGATAAACTACTGAGAAAATCAGAGCTGGATAAAACCAACTGCGCCCCCGGTACATTGGACATGATGGCCCGTTTCAGCATTCTGACCCGGTTGAAAGAGCATGAAAATTCCAACCTCTATTCCAAGATGCGGGTCTATAATGGCGAAAATCTGAAAGATGTGGACCCCAAAGCCAAACCCATGCAGGAATATAAGGACGCCGCCGGGGTCAATGAGGGCATGGACGGTGTCTCCACCCGCTTTGCCTTCAAGGTACTGGCCGAGACCTTTAATTATGATACCTATGAGGTGGCCGCCGATCCGGTTCACCTGATGTATGTTCTGGAACAGGCCTTGCTGCGCGAACAATTGCCCGAGGAAGTGGAAAAGAAATACCTCAATTTCATCAAGGCCGAGATGGCCCCGCGTTATGCGGAATTTATTGGCAATGAAATCCAGAAGGCTTACCTTGAATCCTACGGTGATTATGGTCAAAATCTGTTTGACCGCTATATCTCCTATGCGGATTCATGGATAGAGGGCCATGATTTCAAAGACCCGGATACCGGGCAACTTCTGGACAGTAAAATTCTGGATCAGGAATTGTCCCAGATTGAAAAACCGGCGGGTATTTCGAATCCTAAGGATTTCCGTAACGAAGTGGTTAAATTTGCTCTGCGCGCCCGGGCCAATAATGCGGGCAAGAATCCCAAATGGACGTCTTACGAAAAACTGCGCCAAGTGATCGAAAAACGCATGTTCAGCAGTGTGGAGGATTTGCTGCCAGTTATCAGCTTTGGCTCCAAGAAAGACAAGGACACCGAAGGCAAGCATCATGAATTTGTCTCGCGCCTGACCGAACGGGGGTACAGCGAACGGCAAGTTCATCGGCTGGTCGAATGGTATATGCGGGTTAACAAGGCCGGGTAACGGAAGGTGATTTACCATGATGCATATCATCGACAGAAGGCTGAACCCCAAGGGCAAAAGCCTGTCAAACCGCCAGCGTTTTCTGGATCGGGCCAAAAAACAGATCAAGCGCGCTGTTAATGATGCCATAAAAGATCGTAAAATCAGCAATACGGACGGCGGCGAGCGTATCAAGATACCCGCTGACAGGCTGACGGAACCGCGCTTCATGGGCGACATGAAAAAAGGCCACCGGGACCGGGTCATGCCCGGCAACCGGGACTTCATGCCCGGTGACAAAATCAAACGTCCGCCGCCCCAAGGTCCGGGTCAGGGCGGGCGGGAGGCCAGCGAAGATGGCGAGGGGGAAGATAGTTTCCAATTCACCCTAACCCGTGATGAATTTCTGGATATTTTCTTTGAGGATATGGCCCTGCCCGACTTCATCAAAAAATCCATCAAGGAAGAAGTGGTCCATGAATTCCAGCGCGCCGGATATAAACGACAAGGATCACCCAGCAATCTGAACCTGAAGCTGACCATGCGCAACAGCCTTGCCCGCCGTCTGTGCCTGCGCCGTCCTCGCGAAACCGAAATTGCACAGCTGGAAGATAAAATCACCCTGCTGCGCAAAAAAGACAAACTGCCCATCAAGGACCAGAAAAAGCTGGTTGCCCTGCTGGAAGAACTGGAAGTAAAGCAGAAACGGCGGCGAATGGTGCCCTATATCGACCCGCTGGATGTGCGCTATACCAGCTTTACCGAGGTGGAAAAACCCAACACTCATGCGGTCATGTTCTGCCTGATGGATGTGTCCGGCTCTATGGGCGAAGTACATAAAGAACTGGCGAAACGGTTTTTCATGCTGCTCCATCTGTTCCTGACCCGGCAATATAGCAAGGTTGATGTGGTCTTTATCCGCCATACTCACCTGGCCAGTGAAGTTGATGAGGAAACCTTCTTTCATTCGCGGGAAACCGGCGGCACCATTGTCTCCACCGCGCTGGAAGTGATGCAGAAAGTGATCACTGACCGCTATCCGCCCGAAGACTGGAACATCTATGCCGCGCAGGCCTCAGACGGGGATAACCTGAATAGTGACAATGCCCGCTGCCAGCATATCCTGACACAGGAATTATTGCCCCAATGTCAGTATTTTGCCTATGTGGAGGTCTGGGACCGTCATGAAGCGGAAATGTTCCCCAGTGATGGCAACGCCACCCGCCTGTGGCAAACCTATGACCAGATCACCAAAAGCCATGAGAATTTCGCGGTTCGCAAAGTCACAGGACCAGAGGATATTTTCCCGGTCCTTCATGACCTGTTCGATAAAAATAAAACCCGCGAGGCTATATAATGAGCGCATCAAAGAAAAAAGCCAAGGTTACGCCGCTGTTTGACAATGCCGATTGGGATTACGCCACCGTAGACAAGGTCTTTCAGGCCATCCAGACGATCGCCATAGAGGAAATGGGCCTTGAGGTTTACCCGACACAGGTGGAGGTCATCACATCCGAACAGATGCTGGATGCCTATTCCTCGGTGGGGATGCCGCTCATGTATAGCCACTGGTCCTTCGGCAAAAGCTTTGTCCGGGATGAGGCCAGCTATCGTGGGGGATTCAGCGGTCTGGCCTATGAAATTGTCATAAATTCAAACCCCTGTATCTGTTATATCATGGAAGAAAATTCCATGACCATGCAAACCCTTGTTCTGGCCCATGCCGCCTTTGGCCATAACCATTTTTTCAAAAATAACCACCTGTTCAAGCAATGGACGGATGCCAATGCCATTTTGGACTATTTGCAGTTTGCCAAAAACTATATTGCCAAATGCGAAGAAAAATACGGCCTGAAAGAAGTGGAAAAAATCCTGGATAGCGCCCATGCCTTGCAGGGACAGGGGATTGATAAATTCACCCGGCGTCAAAAGCTGGATAGCGCGGCCCTGCGGGAGAAAGAATTGGTCCGGGCGGAATATGAACGGTCCCAATATAGCGAATTATGGCGTACCCTGCCCGAAAGCAAAAGCAAGGACAGCCATGAGATTGACCAGATCGAAAAGGAACTGGCGCGCAAACTTGGTCTGCCGGAGTCCAACCTGCTGTATTTTCTGGAAAAACACAGTCCCATATTGGAAAGCTGGCAGCGGGAAATTTTGCGTATTGTGCGCTCCATCGCCCAATATTTTTACCCCCAGCGTCAGACAAAGTTAATGAATGAGGGCTGCGCCTGTTTTGTTCATTATCATATTATGAACCGGCTTTATGACACGGGCCAGATTA
>DRKK01000303.1 GCA_011051815.1 Sphingomonadales bacterium
ATGCAAAAGTGGCCATCCTGTCGAAAAACAAACTGAATGAGGGCAGCACCTCCTGGGCGCAGGGCGGCATTGCGGCGGTACTGGATAACCGGGACAGCACCGAATCCCATATCGAAGATACCATGGTCGCGGGCGCGGGGCTGTGCCACCGGGATACGGTGACTTTTGTGGTGGAAAACGGCCATGATGCCATTGACTGGCTGGTGGATCAGGGCGTATCCTTCACCAAGGAAACCGAAATTAAAAAAGACGTCTTTGTGGATGGGGATTATCACCTGACCAAGGAAGGCGGCCATTCCTTTCGCCGGGTGGTCCATGCCACCGATGCCACGGGACAAGAGGTTCAACAGTCGCTGGAAACACAGGCGCGAAACCACCCCAATATCACCCTGTTTGAAAATCATATGACCGTTGACCTGATCGGCGATCAGCATCCAGATGCGGCAAAACGCCGCTGTGTGGGGGCTTATGTACTTGATACCAAAAACAACCGCATGGATGTTTTCCGGGCCAAGACCACGGTTCTGGCCACCGGCGGGGCGAGCCGGGTATATCTTTATACCTCCAACCCCGACGGCTCTACCGGCGACGGGATCGCCATGGCCTGGCGGTTTGGCTGTCGGGTGGCCAATATGGAATTTAACCAGTTCCACCCCACCTGTCTCTATCATCCGGAAACCCGGACCTTTCTGCTGACCGAGGCCCTGCGCGGTGAAGGGGCTTACCTGCGTCTGCCGGATGGGGAACGGTTCATGAAACGCTTTGATGAGCGGCTGGAACTGGCCCCGCGCGATATTGTCGCCCGGGCCATCGACCATGAGATGAAGCGGTTGGGCCTCGACTGCGTCTATCTGGATATTTCCCACAAGGATGCGGATTTCATTCAGGAGCATTTTCCGACCATCTATAAACGCTGTTTGGAATTGGGCTATGACCTGACGAAACAGCCTATCCCCGTGGTGCCGGCGGCCCATTATACCTGCGGCGGCGTCATGACCGGCCCGGCGGGCCAGACGGACGTGGCGAACCTGTTTGCCATTGGCGAGGTCGCCCATACGGGCCTGCATGGGGCCAACCGCATGGCCAGTAATTCCCTGCTGGAATGTCTGGTGTATGGCCATGAGGCAGCCAAGGAAATCCTCTCCCTGATCAAGACAGAAAAGCTATATGACAATATCCGCCCCTGGGATGCGAGCCGGGTCATGGACAGTGACGAGGATGTGGTGATCTCTCATAACTGGAACGAACTGCGCCATTTCATGTGGGATTATGTGGGCATCGTGCGCACAACAAGAAGGCTGGAACGGGCGGCACGGCGCGCGGATATGCTGGCCGGGGAAATCCGCGAATATTACAGCCATTTCCGGGTAACGCCGGACTTGCTGGAACTGCGTAATCTTGTGGTGGTGGCGGATTTGATCATCCGATCGGCCCTGCTGCGCACCGAAAGCCGGGGCCTGCATTATATGCTGGACTATCCGGAAACCGACCCCATCATGGATGGCCGCGACACCATCCTGCGCCCACCCCGCCGTCCGCTGGCGAAATAACCCCAACATCAGACACCCGGCTCGGGGGCCGGGGTGACGGCAGCGGAAAACTGCCACAATATTGCCTTATTCTGCTCTCACTTCTGCCGCAATGGGGACCTAGTATCTGTAATTGCTAAATCCCCTTTAGCCAGCCACTGGAAATGCGATAGATACCCCTCTTCCACCCCGTATAATTTCCGGTAGCTGGCTATTTTTTTTGCCTTCTGATAGGATGACATTTTCACCATGCTATCACCAAAAGGGGCAACCTCATGAAATTATATGAACTGGTCGGCAAAGACAAAACCCAAGGGTTCAGCCCCTATGTCTGGCGATCGCGCATGGCCATCGCCCATAAGGGGCTTGAGGTTGAAATGGTGCCCCTGATTTTTACCGAAATTGCAGGTCTAAAAGATATTGATGCCAAGACTGTACCCATTCTGGATGATGACGGCACCCTGATTACCGACAGTTGGGATATCGCCTGTTATCTGGAGGAAAAATACCCCGACCGGCCGTCCCTGTTCGGCGGCGAAGCAGGCAAGGCCTATGCCAATTTCTTTAATTTTACCAGCTTTACCCATCTGGTCATGCCGCTTTTCCAAACATTGGCCTATGATATTTTTGAAGGGCTGGATGACAAGGACCGGGCCTATTTTCGCGAAACGCGGGAAGCCCGGCTTGGTAAAAGCCTTGAAGAAGCCCACGCCCATCAAGACCAGTCCCTGAAAATATTTCAGAAACAGCTCTGGCCCTATAACACATTGCTGAAAACACAGGAATTCTTCCATGGCAGCCAGCCGGCCTATACGGATTACATCATGTATGGCCTGTTTCAATGGGCCAAGGGGGTCAGTGCGTTAGCTATAATATCACCTGATGAGCCGTTATATGGCTGGCGGGCAAAGATGGATGAGCTATTCGATGGGCTGGGGAAAGTCATCCGGGCAAAAAAACCTGCCTGAGGGAACCTTTCGCCCTTGAATTCCCCCCGCCCCACGCCATATTTAGCTACAACTGATTTTACTAAAGTAGGGTGTATTAAATATGACGACAAAAACCAAAACGGAAAAGGTAGAAAAACACGGTTTTCAGGCCGAGGTTTCCAAACTTCTTCACATGATGGTCCATTCGGTCTATTCCGAACGGGAAATTTTTCTGCGCGAGCTGATCTCCAACGCCTCTGATGCCTGCGACAAGCTACGCTATGAGGCCCTGACCAAACCAGAACTGACCAAGGATGATCCGGACTTTAAAGTTACCATCACCCTTGATGAGAAAAACAGCCGTCTGACCCTGTCCGATAATGGTATCGGCATGAGTCATGATGACCTGATTTCCCATCTGGGTACCATCGCCCGGTCCGGCACCGGCGCCTTTATGGAAAAGCTGTCCGGTGATGACACCCAGGACATCAATATGATCGGCCAGTTCGGGGTCGGTTTCTATTCCGTCTTCATGGTATCTGACGATATTACCGTTATCAGCCGCAAGGCGGGCGAGGATGAAAGCTGGTCATGGCATTCGGACGGCATCGGTGAATATACCCTCACCCCCGCCACCAAGGAAAGCCGGGGCACGGATATCATCCTTCATATCAAGGATGACGCCAAAGAATTTCTGGAAGAATTCCGTATCCGGTCCATCATCAAGACCTATTCCGATCATATCGCCATTCCCATCACCCTGGTCATGGACAAAGACGGCGAGGAGAAGGCGGAAAAAGTCAATGAAGGCACCGCGCTGTGGGTGCGGCCAAAGTCTGACATTACCGACGAGCAATATAAAGAATTTTACCACCATGTAAGCCATGCCATGGATGATCCATGGTTGACACTTCATTACAAGGCCGAGGGCAAGATCGAATATACGGTGCTCATGTTTATCCCGAGCCAACCGCCCATGGACCTGTTCGACCCGGCGCGTAAAACCCGCAGCAAGCTTTATGTAAAACGCATCTTCATCACCGATGACTGCGAGGATTTAATCCCCAGCTACCTGCGGTTCATGCGCGGCATTGTTGACAGTGAAGACCTGCCGCTGAATATCAGCCGGGAAATGCTACAGAATAACCCGGTGTTGAACAGCATCCGCACCGCGGTCACCAAAAAAATCCTGTCCGAGCTGGAGAAAAAAGCCAAAAAAGATGCGGACGCCTATGCAGTTTTCTGGAAATCCTTTGGCCCGGTATTGAAAGAAGGCATCTATGAGGATTTCGGCCGCCGGGATCAACTGATGAAACTGGCCCGCTTTGAAAGCACCGACACAGAAGGCCTGCAAAGCCTTGATGATTATGTTGGCCGCATGAAAGACGGGCAAGAAAATATCTATTATATCACCGGCGATAACCCCGAAGCCGCCCGTCGTTCGCCCCAGCTTGAAGGCTTTAAAGCCAAGGGGATCGAAGTGCTGTTCCTGACCGATGCGGTGGATGATTTCTGGTTACAGATGGTGCCGGAATATGAGGGCAAGAAATTTCAATCCGTTACCCGCGGCACCGCCGACCTTGACGACAAGAAAGACGATGACGACAAGAAGGACAAGAAAAAAAGCCCGGAAATTGACGCCCTGATCGGCCTGCTGAAAAGCAACCTCGAAGGCGCCGTCAAGGATGTGCGCCTGTCCAACCGCCTGACCGACAGCCCGGTCTGTCTTGTGGCTGACGAGGGAGATATGGACATTCACCTTCAGCGGATTCTAAAACAACATCAACAGCTTGACCAGACAACCCTGCGGGTTCTGGAAATCAATGAAAACCATCCGCTGATCAAGGCCATCGCGGCCAAGGCCACCGGCAAGGGTGCCATTGACGCCTTAAAAGATGCGTCCAACCTGTTGCTGGATCAGGCGCGGATTATGGAGGGTGAGTTGCCCGCAGACCCGGTTGCCTTCGCCGGTCGCCTGTCGGCCATCATGACCAGCGGGCTGAAATAAAGATTATTTCAGCTTGACCGCCGCGATGATGGGACCGGTCTCACGGGATTGTAACAAAAGGGCATAGGCATCATAACTGCCTTTGCCCAGATCCTGCCGGGACAGGGTGAGGCGGACTTCCTGCCCCATCCAGCTGCCGATACGTTTGATGGATTGAACCACATTGTGATAGGTCCGGGTTTGTCCGGCATTCTCGCCGCCCCGAATATTCACCGTCTTCTGAAAATCATACCCGATGACCCATATGGTCGCGGCAGCTACCCCGTCACTGGCCCCAATCCTAAGGTCGATCATATCACCGGATTGATCAAAGATAATGTCAAGATCGGCCATCCGGTCAGGCCGTGTTTCCATAATCATCTGCCGCACCAGATCGCCCTTTGACCCGATCACATCGCGCGCGCCCTGAATAATCATTTGCGGGGTATAAACGCCATTTTTGCCCAGTGATATGTTATATTTCCGTTGCCGGATGGTACAATCCGGTTGGGCCAGCGTATCTTTCCAACCCAGATAATTCCAGTAATCAACAGAATAACTAAGCGCCAGAACATCTTTCCGCACACTGAGTTTTGCCAGAACCTCATCTGCCGGCGGACATGAATTGCATCCCTGTGAGGTGAAAAGCTCCACCACAACAAGATCTTGGACACCCTCGTCTGATATATCAGAACGCGCTTGGGCCGCGCCCGTATTCATATTTATCCCGAGCACCGCTAATATTAAAAAAACAGATAAAATTCTAACCATATGTAAAACTATATTCATGCCTTAAGGGTATCGTAAGCGAGAATAAACTGCTAATCACACTATAGTGAATGTTATAGAGTATTTTGTTGAAAGACAAAAGCACAGCAAGGATACGCTTTTTTGTGAGTAACCAAAAGATTTCTGTCGGGGCGTCCATTTCGGAGAGCTACAAGTTTCTCATGGGACATATGCCCCATTTTTTCCGCCTGATATACGGCCCCCTCATTCTGTGGGTATCGGTCAAGCTCGGCGAACAGGTCCTTGCCAGGGAATATGATATTCAGATAAACGGCAATAATATCCTGCACCTGTTTACGGCGGCTTTTGCCATCGTCTGGTACCGACAATTTCTGCTCGGGGCTGACTATGCCAGCTACCGCCTTATGCTAAAAAAAGGCTTCTCCGGCAGTCATTTCACCCTGCAACGGGCCTGGCGGGCCGCGGTGCGAATAACCGTGATCACACTGGTGTTGCTGGTGCCCACATTGCTTGTTTCCATGGGCATGATGATCTATTTTGCCCAGCAGGGCGTACAATTTTCGGATGAGCTTATTCAGGATCTGGCCATCAAAAGCACCTTCATCGTTATGGTGATCTTCTCGCCCATATTGGTTCGTCTGTCCCTCTATACGGCGGGTTTTGCCTTGGGGCGCACATCTTTGAGCTTCAAACAGTTATGGCAACAGACCCGAGGCTATACCGCAACACTGTGGCTGGTGGCAATCCGGGGGTTCCTGCCGCTCAGTCTCTATAGCTATTGCCTGACATGGTTTCTGAATATCGCCATGGAAAGAATGGCCGCCCATTATATTATTTCCACCATCGTGGTGGAAACGCTGGCAGCCTTCCTGACATTTATGATGCTGGCCATTGTGGTAGCGGCCAATGCGGAAGCCTTCCGGGTGTTGATCGGCGTGCGCCAGGGCGATGCCCCTCACAGGACAGATTCCGGCCGCCGCCGCGAAGACGTTGCCTCAAACAAGGTCTCCGGGCAGGCGGTTTAGGTTTTTTATCTATTCTGCTGCAAGATTGCGTAAGACATAATGCAGGATGCCGCCATTGGCGAAATATTCCACTTCATTGGCCGTATCAATACGACATAGAACCGTAATATCCTTTGTGCTGCCATCCGCATAGGTCACCTTCACCGCCACATTCTGACGGGGGGTAATGCCGTCGGCAATGCCGGTAATGTCGAAAGTTTCCGTCCCCACAAGGCCCAAAGTCTCCCGATTGTCACCGTCCTTGAACTGCAACGGCAGGACGCCCATGCCCACAAGGTTGGACCGGTGAATACGCTCAAAACTTTCCACAAGCACAGCCTTGACGCCCAGCAGGTTCGTCCCCTTTGCTGCCCAGTCCCGGCTGGACCCGGTGCCATATTCCTTGCCGCCCACAACCACAAGCGCGGTGCCATTATCCTGATAGCGCATGGCCGCATCATAGATGCTAATCACATCGCCGGACGGATAATGGGTGGTCCAGCCACCCTCTGTCCCCGGTGCCATCAGATTGCGCAGACGGATATTAGCAAAGGTACCGCGCATCATGACCTCATGATTGCCGCGCCGAGAACCATAGCTGTTAAAATCCTTACGCGCGATACCATGGTCCTGAAGATATTTGCCCGCCGGACTATCCAGCTTGATCGCCCCCGCCGGTGAAATATGGTCAGTGGTGATACTGTCGCCCAACAGAGCCAGAAGGCTGGCCCCCTTAATATCAGCGAATGCGCCGTCCGTGGTCTTGCTCATGCCCTGAAAATACGGCGGCAGGCGGATATAGGTTGAATCCTCGTCCCAGTCATAGGTTTCGCCCTCGGCCACATTGATCGCCTGCCATTCGGCGGTTCCGGCGAAGACATCGCTGTAACGGTCAATGAACATATCCCGGCTGAGAGAAGCGGCGATGGCGTCAGAAATTTCCTTATTGCTGGGCCAAATGTCTTTCAGGTAAACGTCATTGCCTTGTGTGTCCTGTCCCAAGGCATCATTGGTGATGTCAAAGCACATGGACCCGGCAATGGCATAGGCCACCACAAGGGGCGGTGAGGCCAGATAATTGGCCTTGATGTCCTGAGAAATACGGCCTTCAAAATTCCGGTTACCGGACAGAACCGACGTACAGACCAGATCATTGGCATTGATCGCCGCCGAAATCGGGGCCGCCAGCGGACCGGAGTTTCCGATACAGGTCGTACAGCCATAACCCACCACATTAAAGCCCAGCGCGTCCAGATGCGTTTGCAGTCCGGCCTTTTCAAGATATTCACTGACCACCTGTGATCCGGGAGCCAAAGATGCCTTGACCCACGGCTTTTTCGTCAGGCCAAGAGCGTGAGCCTTTTTCGCCACCAGCCCGGCGGCCACCATAACCCCGGGGTTGGAGGTATTGGTGCAAGACGTAATGGCCGCGATCACCACATCACCGTGACGGATGCCATGGTCGTCCCCTTCGGTATCAAAGACCTTGCCCTTCTCATCAATCTTGCCAAAATCGGCCAGCACCTTGTCAAAGGCCGTGACGGATTCTTTCAGGGCCACCCGGTCCTGAGGTCTTTTCGGGCCGGAAATATTCGGCTCAATAGTGGAAATGTCCAGCTCCAGGCGATTGGTATAAACCGGCTCCGGTGCGTTTTCGTCCAGCCACATGCCCTGCTCTTTGGCATAGGCCTCCACAAGGGCGATATTATCTTCTGTGCGGCCGGTCAGGCGCAAAAATTCCAAAGTCTGATTGGACACCGGGAAGAAGCCGCAAGTAGCGCCATATTCCGGGGCCATATTTGCCAAGGTGGCCTGATCGGCAAGGGTCAGTTCATCCAGTGCAGAGCCATAAAATTCGACAAATTTACCGACCACGCCCAATTCACGCAGCATCTCCACAACCCGCAGCACCAGATCGGTGGCCGTAATGCCTTCCTGTAATTTTCCGGTCAGCTTAAAGCCCACCACTTCGGGAATCAGCATGGATACGGGCTGGCCGAGCATAGCGGCCTCGGCCTCAATACCGCCAACGCCCCAGCCCAATACGGCTAGACCGTTAATCATGGTGGTATGGCTGTCGGTGCCGACGCAGGTATCGGGATAGGCCACGGTCCGGCCTTCAATATCAGCGGTCCAGACCGTTTTGGCAATATATTCTAGGTTAACCTGATGGCAGATGCCGGTGCCGGGCGGTACGGCGGAGAAATTATCGAAACTGCCCTGACCCCATTTCAGGAACTGATAACGTTCCGCATTGCGGGTCATTTCCAGATCTACATTTTGCTTCAAAGCGGTCGGACTTCCCGCCACATCCACCATCACCGAATGGTCGATGACCAGATCAACGGGGCTGAGCGGATTGATTTTTTGGGGGTCGCCGCCCATATCCTTCATGGCGTTACGCATGGCGGCAAGGTCAACAACGGCAGGCACACCGGTGAAATCCTGCATCAACACACGGGCCGGACGATATTGGATTTCCTGACTGTCTTTACCCAGATTTTTCTGCCAGTCCACGATGGCCTGTACATCACCGGTGGAAACAGTTACCCCGTCCTCATAACGCAACAGATTTTCCAGCAATACTTTCATGGTATAGGGCAGACGGGAAATATCCCCCAGTTTTTCCGCCGCCGCTTTCAAGGAATAATAATCATATTCCTTACCGTTCACGTCCAATGTCCGGCGGGTGCCGAGAGTGTCTTGACCTACTGTTGCCACGGGGAGTCTCCTTATGAATGAATGCTGAAATTCTTCTGTGCTTTTTGCACCATAATGAGGAGATTCTCAAGGAAAAACACGTTTCTTTCCTCAATATTTATCCGCTTTTCACCAGACTGCTTGTGACCAGACTTCTTTTCAGCAGAAGATACCCGAACAGGCCGGAAATCAATGAGCCGAATATAATACCGAGTCGCTCATCAAACATAAGATTCACGCCTGCTTCCTCAAAGGCCAGAGAACCAATGAACAGGCTCATGGTAAAGCCAACGCCGCACAGCAGCGCGGCCCCGTAAAGCTGCATCCAGCTGACCTCGTCAGGTAATTTGCAAAAGCCGCTTTTGATGGCCACCCAGCATAAGCCGAAAACACCGACCTGCTTGCCAAAGAAAAGTCCAGCCGCAATGCCCAGCGTGACCGGATGGGTTATATCACTGATTCTGACATCGCCGAAATATATGCCCGCATTACAAAAAGCAAAAGCCGGCAATATCACATAGGCCACGACACTATGCAGGTCATGTTCAAGGTCCTTCAGGGGCGAATGATCCGGATTGTCAGGGTTCTTCATGGGAATAAAAAACGCCAAAATAACCCCCGCCAGCGTAGCATGGACACCGGACTTTAACATGGCGACCCACATTACGACACCGATCAGCAGATATATGCTTTTGGTCACAACGCCGCGCCTGTTCATAAAGGCCAGAATGGCAATGGAAACGGCAACGACAAACAACGCTGTCACAGAAATTTTGCTGGTGTAGAAAAGCGCGATGATAACAATAGCCCCGATATCATCAAATATGGCCAAAGACGCCAGAAATATTTTCAGACTGATCGGCACCCGGTCGCCCAGCAACATCAGGATACCAAGAACAAACGCAATATCCGTTGCGGCGGGAATTGCCCAGCCTTTCAGAGCCACAGCATCCTGCTGATTAAAGAGAATATAAACAAGGGCAGGTGCAAACATGCCACCAATAGCGCCAACCGCAGGCAATATAACATTCTGTGGCTTGTTCAACTCCCCAACCAGAAACTCCCGCTTAAGCTCAAGCCCGATCAGAAAGAAAAACACCGCCATCAGGCCATCATTCACCCAGAGCAACAGGGGTTTGGCAATTTCAAGCGCCCCGACCTGCACCACAACAGGCGTGCCCAGCAAAGCCTCGTAATATCCGCGTACCGGTGAATTTGTAATAATAATAGCCAACAGGGCCGTCGCCATTAATAACAATCCGGCGAAAGATTCCTGACGCACAAAATCGCGGATAAAATTAGTTACTCTTGTCATTATATTTCCGTCTGTAGATCGTTTAATTCTGCTATATAAGGGTTATTTCATATCATACAAGGCAATCGCGTAAAACTCAGAAAATAATGCCAAATTCCTCATTTTTCATACTTGCTAAAGATAACTATCACAACCATAAATTATAAATACCTAATGTAAATCTCTTTTTTATATATACTAACTGTTAAGGATATTCATATATAGGTTAAATATCTGTTCCGTCTATTTAGTCTACGGCAAATGCGATTATAGGCATAACCCGCTAAAATATTAATGATAAATGATTTGAAACATGCATATATTACTTCGTAACATACAAAATATAATTCATAATGGCATGAGGATAATCATCA
>DRKK01000304.1 GCA_011051815.1 Sphingomonadales bacterium
AATGAAGTGATCATCATTGATGAATTCACAGGCCGCATGATGGAGGGCCGCCGTTTTTCTGATGGGTTGCATCAAGCATTGGAAGCCAAGGAAAATGCTGAAATTCAAAGCGAAAACCAGACCTTGGCCTCAGTTACTTTCCAGAATTATTTCAGGCTCTATCCGCGCCTGTCCGGCATGACCGGAACCGCCCTGACCGAAGAGGCGGAATTTGGCGAGATTTACGGTCTCGGGGTCATTGAAATCCCCACCCATCTGCCCATTGGCCGGGTCGATGACGATGATGAAATCTATCGCACTGCCACAGAAAAATTCAATGCCATTGTCGATCAGATTGTAACCTGCCAAAAGGCCGGGCAGCCCATTCTGGTGGGGACTGTCAGCATTGAACGCTCAGAATATCTGTCCGATATGCTTAAAGAACGCAAGATCAAACATAACGTACTGAACGCCAAATTCCATGAGCAGGAAGCCTATATCATCGGGCAGGCGGGCCGTTACAACGCGGTGACCATCGCCACCAACATGGCCGGACGCGGCACCGATATTCAGCTTGGCGGTAATCTGGACATGCGTCTGGAAGCCGAAATTGATGACATAGACGAAACAGCCCGAAAAAAAACCGCCGAAAAAATTACGGCCGAAGTGGCTGCTGAAAAAGAAAAAGTCCTTGCCGCAGGCGGGCTTTATGTTCTGGGCACTGAACGCCATGAAAGCCGGCGTATAGACAACCAACTTCGCGGGCGTTCCGGACGACAGGGCGATCCCGGCCATTCCAAATTCTTCCTGAGTATGGAAGACGACCTGATGCGCATCTTTGGCGGCGAACGTATGGACAGCCTGATGCAGAAATTCGGCTTTGAAGAAGGCGAATCCCTGATCCATCCGTGGCTGAACCGGGCCGTTGAGAAGTCTCAGGAAAAGGTGGAAGCCAGAAACTATGAAATCCGCAAAAACCTGCTGAAATTTGACAATGTGATGAATGACCAGCGCAAGGCCATCTATGACCAGCGCCGGGAAGTTATGGTCAGCGATGACCTGACCGAAACCCTGAACGATATGCGCGCGCAGGTGATTGAGGATCTGGTGGAAACCCATATTCCACCCCGGGCCTATCCCCAGGATTGGGATGCGGACGGTATCAGCGAAGAAGTCACGCGCATTTTTGGCCGGGATTTTGGCCTGAGGGACTGGATCCATGAAGAGGGTATCGATTCCGGCGCCTTTGAGGACCGCCTGATTGAAGAAGCCGACCGTTTCATGGCCAAACGCGCCGCCGATATTGGCCCGGAGATCATGCGTCAAGTGGAACGCAGTCTGTTGCTACAGGCCATTGACCGTTACTGGAAAGAACATCTGGCCCAGCTTGATCATCTACGCCAAGTGATTCAGCTCCGCGCATATGGCCAGCGGGACCCGCTCAATGAATATAAGACCGAGGCCTTCGCCATGTTTGAAAATATGCTGGAGGAAACCCGGGATAATGTGGTTATGTTGTTGGCTCATATTGAAATTCAGACCGAACAACAGGTTCCCGACCTGCCGGAGCCGGATCTAAGCAGTTTAAATGTAAGCCATATTGACCCCACCACTGGCGAAAATGACGCGACAGCCCTTGACCCCAACGACCCCAGAACATGGGGCAATATTTCCCGCAATGCCCAATGCCCCTGTGGCTCAGGCGAAAAATACAAACATTGCCACGGAAAAGTCGTGCCAAAAGTTGGCCGAAATGATCAATGCCCCTGCGGTTCAGGTAAAAAATACAAACATTGCCATGGAGCTTTGTAGGGTCAGGCAGCTTTAAAGCCCCGCCTTACCCATATTAAGGAATTTTTCCCGGCGCAGATTTTTAAGTTTGTCGCCGCCGAGAGCGGACAATTCATTGAGCGACGCATCCAGTGATTTTCGGATGGTTTTCATGGTCAGGGCATGATCACGGTGAGCGCCGCCGACCGGCTCCGGGATAATCTCGTCAATCACCTGTAGTTTCAGCAGATCCTGCGCGGTTATTTTCAGGGCATTGGCCGCATCCTCGGCCTTGTCAGAAGTCCGCCACAGGATAGAGGCGCAGCCTTCCGGTGAAATAACCGAATAGACCGCATGTTCCATCATCAAAACCCGGTTGCCTGCCGCCAGCGCCACCGCGCCGCCGGAGCCACCTTCGCCCACAATAACCGATACCAGAGGCACCTTCAGCCCAAGGCAGGCTTCCGTAGAGCGCGCAATGGCCTCGGCCTGTCCCCGTTCCTCGGCCCCCACACCGGGATAGGCCCCGGACGTATCCACCAGAGTGATCACCGGAATATCAAACTGTTCGGCCATTTTCAGCAGACGGATGGTTTTCCGGTAACCTTCGGGCCGGGCCATGCCGAAATTATGTTTCAGACGACTTTCCGTATCATGACCCTTTTCATGGCCAATCACCATGACGCTTTGGCCTTTAAAACGGCCAAGACCGCCCATGATTGCCACATCATCGGAAAAGGCCCGGTCCCCGGCCAAGGGCATAAAATCCTCAATCAGACTTTCCACATAATCCTTGAAATGGGGTCGGTCGGGGTGGCGGGCGACCTTTATTTTCTGCCACGGAGTCAATTTGCTGTAGGTATCCCGCAACAGCTTGTCACGCTTGACCTCCAACCGCAGGACTTCCTCGGCAATATTTATTTCCTCGCCGCTCTCAAGGTTATTCATATCCCGAATCCGGCTTTCCAGCTCGGCGATGGGTTTCTCAAAATCCAGATATGTCAGCATCACACACTTCTCTATTTATCCCTGGCTGACCTTATAACGCCCATTTCATGTCTTGGAAAGGGGGTGTTTTTGGGTTACCAGTGTTTTCAGTCTTTCTTCCAGCACATGGGTATAAATCTGGGTGGTGCTGATGTCCGAATGACCGAGCATTTTCTGTACCGCCCGCAGGTCCGCCCCGTGGGACAACAGATGGGTGGCAAAGGCATGGCGCATCACATGGGGCGACAATTGGGACGGTAATATCCCAACCTCCGCGCCCAGCTTTTTCAGCAACAGGGCAAAATGCTGGCGGGTCAAATGTCCCTTGGCCCCGCGCGAAGGAAACAGCCATTTTCCTTTTGGCGCCCCTTGCGCCGTCATGACGTCACAATAATTCGCCAACGCCCCAATAGCCCGCCCGTTCATGGGCACCAGCCGTTCCTTGTCCCCCTTGCCGCGCACATATATATAGGGCTGGCCGCTTTGTACCGCCGCCAAAGGCAGGCTCACCAACTCCGTCACCCGAAGACCCGTAGCATAAAGTAGCTCTATCAGAGCATGAAGCCGCAGGGATTTTAAATCGCCCTTGTCTTCTGCCTTATATTGGGCCTGCGCCAACAAGTCGCTAACCTGATCCTCACTCAGCAGTTTGGGCAGGGACTGGCCCAGCCGAGGGCTGTCGATGCCCAGCGCCGGATTGTCGGCTCTTATGCCTTCGGCGTAGAGAAATTTATAAAACTGGCGAAAGGTGGATAGTTTTCGGGCCTGCGACCGGGCCGCCAGACCCTGGTCCTGTAACCGGGACAAATAAGTCCGGATATGATCCCGCTTCAACGTCATCAAATCAACCGGGCTATTTTCCATCAAAGCATTCAGGTCACGGGTATAAGATTCGATGGTATTGAGCGATGCGCCCCGCTCTGCACCGATCATTTCCAGAAACTGGTCTATCAGATGTCGGTCAGAAACCATTATTGGCCAGAATTTCAAGGGCCAGCTCATGGGCCTCAACCTCAAGCCCCGCCGCCCGGAGCGCCCGGATCACCGCGCTGGCCCCGGTCGCATCAAGGCTTGACGGGCCCCCATCACCGCTGCTGGCCAACAGCCCAAGCACCAGAGTTTCGCCCTGCTTTTCCTGACGGGCAGCTTTAATCAGGTCCCGCCAGACAGCAACGGGGATGGAATGGCTATTTTCCATGGTCTGTGGCCTGACAAGCTCCTGCCACATGGCGTCCGGAACCGTATAGCCCAAAGCCTCAGCTAGGGCATAAAATAGCGCAGCTTTCGCCATACGTTGAGCCGGCGGCAAGGTCATCTGACCATTCCACCATAAATCCAGTATTTCCTTCGACCAGGGAATTTCATCATTCTGACCCGATACCAGCATCATGGGCCATATATCCACCAGAGCCTGTGTCGCGTCCGCATTGCCGGTAAAGGCGGTGGTCCGAACAAAGTCATACCATGCCCCGGCCTTTCTGTGATTACCGGCCAGCATCAGCGCGCGCGTGATATGACGGGCATGAAACAATAGGTTTTCTGCCGGGTCCAGAGAACGCACCGTACGCGCGTTTAACCTTGCCGCCCGGGGCAAATCCCGCTTGGCAATGGCGCGCTCCCAAATAACTTTCAGTATTTCAGCCTTTTGCAGGTCATCGCTCTGTCTGGCCGCTGACTGATAGAGTAGAACATCGCCCATCAAGCTATCGTCGCTGCGGGCGATGGCGATGGCATTTTCATATTCTTCGCCGGAAAAACTTACATTACCCAGCAGAGGAATAAGCTTTCCTGTCGGAAAAGTCGCCGTGTCATAGCTCTGCGCGGCGGCCTTGAGCCGGTCCTCCTTCTGAACATTGGGATTGGCGGACAGGGCGTAGAGAACCAAGGGCGGTGCCCCGTCAAATAACCGGGCATCAATGGGCTGTTCCAAAACAGACAACAGGCTGTAGGTCAGGGGATCCAACCGTTCAAGGCCCGATGAAAAGACCTGCGTGGTTTCCTCGGTCGCCTGATCCGGGGACAGCTTGTTGATCATGTCATAAAAAATAAAATCCGTATCGCCCATTTCCATAAGGGATTCAATGGTCAGGGCCGCGCCCTCTCCATTGCCCTCCATGGCCTGACAATAGGCCAGAAGCTTCAACCAGTAATGATCCGGCTCATCCGCCGCCACCGCCTCCCGCGCCAGCTCACAAGATGCCGCTACATCCCCGGCCATCAACATAAGGTCGCTAATTTTTTGGGATCCCGCATAGGATTCCGGCGGCAAAATTTTCAGAAAAGACACCAAAGTCTGTAAATCACCTATTTGTGAAATCTTTTCTATACGTAAATTCAGAAAATCTGCCGTATCATCCACCGCCCCGCTATCCGCAGAAAAAGCTGAACCTGCTGGCACCGTTGCCGCCGATAAAAGCAATTTACGGGTCAAAGACTCCATAACCGGGGATTTGGTCGGAACAGACAGGACCGACAAAAGCTGCATCACCCGCCCGCGCGCGGACCCCTGCCACAAGGTCATGGGGAAACCGCTGTTTTCCTCAGTCAACAGCCCCTTGGCCGCCGGAATAATCTCAACAAGTTCCGCCGTTTCCACATCGGAATCAATTGAAGCGACATTATTTTCTTCGAGAATGGTCTCAATCCTGTCACCCTCTGTCCTCACCTCCGCCGTTATTTTTTCCGGAGATATATCTGGGGGAAGATAGGGGCCGGGCGCATTTTCCGGGAACAAGATTGATTTTGGCGCAGTGTCTGCGGCTGTCACGGCGGGCTGTTCAATTTGGTCTGGCTGGCTTTGTGCCGCCCCGACCATGGGCACAGACCATAAAACCAGGCCTGTGAAAATGACTGTGGTATAGTGTTTGCGGATCATGTTTTTTCCTGATCAAGTCTGGAGGATGGCCAACCTTCTCCCTAGGGTTTATTGGGGAAACCGGCTATCTGGCAAGGTTTTTTCCACATGCTCTTTTGGCGGGTCAATATCCACTGTCATTAAATAAACGGCACCGGCACCAATCGCTATCAAGATAAGGGTGATAATCACTAACCAAAATTTGCCCATTTTTCGTGGTATTTCCTGTTATTAAACGGATGTTATCCTGTTGGCGCATAGTTTAACCATCTCTGACCCAATGGTAAAGCACCCTGTGATATTACCGTATCATGTGACAAAATTATGTAAAAATATGGTCTTTTGATGACTTTCTCTATTTTAAAGGCCACAAGCCGTGCTAAAAGAAAACCAAGATGAAACGCGCACAAAAAACCAAAATAAAATCGCCCTCGGCCCGGTTACGTTACCCCCTGACTAAAAGCATTTCGCTTATTGGCCTGATGGGGTCGGGAAAAACCACCGTTGGCCTGCGCCTTGCCCGCAAGCTGGGGCTGGATTTTGTTGATTCCGATGCGGAGATAGAGCTGGCCGCCGATCATACGGTCAGCGAGATTTTTGAAAAATACGGCGAGGAAGATTTCCGCACCGGGGAGCGAAAGGTTATCACCCGCCTAATTTCCGATATCCCGACGGTTCTGGGCACCGGCGGCGGTGCCTTTATGGACCCGGCAACCCGAAAACGCCTGCGGGAAAAAACCATCACCGTCTGGCTGAAGGCTGATATAGACCATTTAGTTGAACGCACGTCCCGTCGGGACACACGCCCCCTGCTACGCGCCGGAAACCCCGAAGAAATCTTGCGGAAGCTGGCCAAAAAACGCTATCCTGTCTATGGTCAGGCGGCGATCACGGTTGAAACCGGGGCCGGACCCCACGAAAAAGTGGTCAATGATATTATCTGGAAACTCAATCAATATCTGGCCAAAGAGAGAAAGAAGCAGACACAGGATGCGCCAAAAGATAACCGTTCGTCTTAAAGATAACAGCTATGACATCCATGTGGGCGAGGGACTTCTGGATCAGGCCGGGGAGCTCGTTGCGCCGATACTAGCGCGCCCCAAAACCGTGATCATCACCGATGAAAATGTCGCCCGGCATCAGCTCCCTCGTCTTGAGCGAGCACTGACCAATGCGGATATTTCTTTCGACAGCCTAATCCTGCCCGCCGGAGAGGCGACAAAATCCTTTAAACAGCTGGAAAAGCTGCTGGATCGCCTGCTTGAACTGAGGTTAGAGCGGTCCGATAAAATTATCGCCTTTGGCGGCGGGGTTATTGGTGACCTTGTGGGTTTTGCCGCCAGCATCTATCAGCGCGGCATCGGCTTCATTCAAATCCCGACCACGTTGTTATCGCAAGTAGACAGCGCCGTGGGCGGCAAAACCGGCATCAATAGCCCACGCGGCAAAAACCTAATCGGCAGCTTTCACCAGCCTGACCTAGTCTTAACCGACGTAACCGTCCTGAACAGCCTGCCCGAAAGGCAGCTGCTTGCGGGCTATGCGGAGGTGGTTAAATATGGCCTGATCGGCGATAAAGATTTTTTTCACTGGCTGGGAGATAATGGCCGAAAAATTATTTCCGGTGACCCAGCGGCCCGTATTGAAGCCATCCTGACAAGCTGCCGGGCCAAAGCGCGGATTGTCGCCGAGGATGAAAAGGAACAGGGAGTTCGCGCCCTGCTTAATCTGGGTCATACCTTCGGTCATGCGCTGGAAGCGGAAGTTGGGTATTCCGGCGACCTCCTCCACGGTGAGGCGGTGGCTATTGGCATGGTTATGGCCTTTGACTTGTCGGTAAAAATGGGCCTATGTCCGGCCAGCGACGCTGAAAATGTCCGCCGGCATCTGGAAGACATGTCCCTGCCCACAACCATTGGCCACAGCAATCATCCGATTTCAAAAATACATATGACCGCGACGGATTTATATGATCACACCCTGCATGATAAAAAAACATCCGCCGGAAAAGTGACTTATGTGTTAGCATCCGCCATTGGCGGCGCCATGTTGCGCCGTGATGTTGCCCCAGAGGACATTCGGGAAATTTTTCAACAGGCTCTAAAAACAAGACCATTATGATCACAGAAATTCTTATCTTTTCCGGCGCAATTTTTTTCCTGATATTATTATCCGGGTTTTTTTCAGGGTCGGAAACCGCCCTGACCGCCGCCTCACCCTCACGCATTCACCGCATGGCCAAGGAAGGCAACAAACGGGCGTCGCTCGTGGAAAAGCTGACCCATAATTCGGAAAAGCTCATCGGAGCGATTTTGCTGGGGAATAACCTGGTTAATATTCTGGCGTCCTCCCTGACCACGGCGTTTTTCATTCGCCTGTTCGGGGAAATCGGGGTGATCTATGCCACCCTGATGATGACCATATTAATATTGATTTTTGCAGAAATCCTGCCCAAGACCTATGCCATCACCTATCCGGAACGGGTGGCCCTGAAGGTGGCCCCCCTTACCCGGATCGTGGTTTTTCTCTTTTCGCCCTTTGTGGCACTGGTTCAGGTTATCCTGCGCACCACCTTAAAACTTTTCGGGGTTGAGATTACCGCCGAGAGAATATTATCCGCCCACGATGAAATTCGCGGCACCATCAGCCTTCAGGCCCATGAAGGCGGGCTGGTCAAGGACAGCAAGGATATGCTCGACAGTATTCTTGACCTGCAGGATGTCCAGCTGGAAGATGTGATGGTTCACCGGAAAAACATCGAAATGATCAATGCGGATGACAGCCCGGAAGATATTTTTACCCAGATCGTTGCCAGTCCCTTCACCCGCCTGCCCCTGTGGAAAGATGATCCTGACAATATCATCGGTGTCATCCATGCCAAAGAAGTGTTGCGCGCCGTAAAGTCCAATGAGGGCACCGTATCGGACATTGATTTCAACACCATTGCCCGCGAGCCGTGGTTCGTGCCGGAAACCACCAGCCTGCAGGAACAGCTGGCAAAATTCCGGTCAGAAAAGGCCCATTTTGCCCTGGTGGTTGATGAATATGGGGCCTTTATGGGGGTCATTACGCTGGAAGATATTCTGGAGGAAATCGTCGGCGATATTTATGATGAACATGATACCTCGTCTACGGATGCCCAGGTTTTACAAGATGGCTCCATCGTTGTCAGCGGCGACAGTGCCATCCGTGACCTGAACCGTCAGTTCAATTGGGATTTGGATGATGACAATGCCACGACAATCGCCGGATATGTCATCCATATCGCTGAAACAATCCCCCTGCCCGGTCAGAAATATTCACATGACGGCTTTATTTTTGAAGTCCTGAAACGGCGGCGAAATCAAATTACTTCAATCCTTGTCATTCCGAAAAAACCTTAATCATCATTCTGCTTGTTCAGAATTTCGGCTATTGCCACAACTTGCGCTGGCGAAAGATGGCGGATTTTTCGGGCCATCTGGTTGACCATAGAAACGGTTTCCGGGGGTAGCCCCGAGCTGTCCACTATTATGCGCGGATGGGACAGACGTGCCAGCTGTTCGACCTCCTCCGCATCATCCCAGATCAGATTAAAATAGCTGATTACCTGTTGCACCAACGCCCATGTGGGTTGCCCCCGATGGCCATGCTCCAGCGCGGAAAGATAGGCCGGACTAAGTTCCAAATCAGCGGCCATTTGTTTTTGGCTAATGCCTTTGTTCTTGCGCAATAGGCGGATTTTTTTGCCAAAGGGGGTCATAAATTACCCCCTGTTTCTTTTTAAAATTACGTATAACGCCCCGTCACCGCCATGCTCAACATTGGCCGTATGATAAGAAATTATCCGGCTTGCCAATTGCCCCTGGGACAGCCATCTGGGCACGTTGGTTTTTAAAACCCCGCGACCACGCGTATAATCACTATGTGACATGGACTCCATATCTGGTTTTTTACCGCCCTTACCCGTCACCACCAGAATGGTTTTTTTACCGCGCCGCCAAGCGTCCTCGATATAACGATTTAAGGCGGCATAGGCCCGGTCTTGTGTCATGCCATGCAAATCTATCTTGCCGTCCGTCTTTACTTTCCCCCGGCGTATTTTCTGATGCCAGTTATGGTCGGCGTCTTTAAGGGTAAATGTCTGTTCCGTCAGACCGGGGGCAAAAGAAATATTCTGATCATAAAGGGGGGCAGACCGATCACGATAGGCCCCGCGCCGCACTAAAGGCCGCGCGGTGCGGTTACTGTCCAGTTTTGCTATATTTTCCGTTACCCTTTGCCAGAGTTTTTCCTCTGACGCACTAAGATTTTTCTGCCTCACCATGATTTTTCGCTTTCCGGGGAAATCCGTAACGCCAAATTTTTCGGGAGCAGAAAATAATAGCGGCCCCGTTCTCTCATAGATCCGGCCACAAGCCCGGCATCTTCCCCAACCCCCCAATATATATCAGCCCGCACACGCCCCTTGATCGCCCCGCCCGTATCCTGCGCAATGACCAGCCGCCGAATAGGGTCCGCCGCCTCAAGAGAAGGGGTTAAATCAAGCCATATGGGCATGCCCAAAGGCACATATTCCCGGTCCACCGCCAGCGACCGCCCGGCGGTAAGCATCACATTCATGCTACCCACCGGGGCGGGCTTATCCAGCGCCTGAAAGAAAATATAAGACGGGTTTTTCCACATTAAGGCTTCGGCCTGCCGGGGGTTTTCCGTTATCCACGCCCGAATAGCCTGCATGGACATATTCTTTCTGGTTATCGCCCCATTTTCGATGAGGAACTTACCAATGGAATGATAGGCCCGGCCATTCTTGCCCGCATAGCCAAAGAGTTGACGCTGACCATCCTCATAACGTATGACACCAGACCCTTGAATATGCATGAAAAAAGAATCTGCCGGGTCTTTTAACCAAACCACTTCCAAATTCAGATTATCAAGGCCGCCGCTGTCGATATTTTTACGGTCTTTAAAGGGGACAAATTCACCGTCCCGAACCTCGCCCACAATGGTTTTCCCCTTCAAGGCCGAACTGAATTTGCCTAGATCAAGTACCTTCAGACTTTCCGGCACCATATAAAGCGGATAACGATATTCATCTGTCGGTTTTAGGCTGCCACTATATTCCGGCGCGAAATAACCGGTGAACAGGCCCTCGGTCTCCTGAGAATAGGAAAATGCGGTGAAATACTGCTCAAAAAAAGCGCGGGCCTCAAGGTTTGTTGGACCTGTCAGGTTTTGCGCCGCGCGGCAAGGCGTATGCCAGTCCTGAACCCGGCCGCCAATATTTTCAGGCGACAATTTACGCTGTGCCGGTTGAGACAAAAGAGCCGTACAAGATTTTTGAAAGGCGATGAGGGCTAATGCCTGCTGGTCCGAAGCCCAGCCCTCCAGATCATCATAAGGAATTTCAACAAATTCCGTAGGGCGGGGACGATTGCCATCTAGTTTTATCAATCCCCACAGCAAGAGCAAAAAAATGATGC
>DRKK01000305.1 GCA_011051815.1 Sphingomonadales bacterium
GGTGCCTTCGGGAATCTTGAAAAGCTCCACATAGGCAACAAACTCATTAAGTATAAGCTTCGTGCCAATTAAGTTGCCCGCCACATCGGCCTCGGCCCATGGAATGCCGAGCACATACATCAGCGGCGCAAATATCTTGCCCAAAATCATATTAAAAGTCAGGTCACCATACCCGAACCAGCCCCCAATACCACCCAGCATACCGTTCAGCATGGCGATCAGAGCCACGAAAGCCAGCAGCATGGCCCCGATATTGGCTGCCAGTTTCAGGCCGTCTGCGGCCCCATTGGCGGCGGCTTCGATTACATTGGCCGGTTTTTCGCCCTCATCAAAGCTGTCTACTTCCAAAAGATGGGCGTCCGAGGCATCCGGTTCCGGATCGGGCATGATGATCTTTGCCATCAAAAGACCGCCCGGCGCGGCCATAAAGCTCGCGGCAATCAGGTAATCCATATTAACGCCTAATGCCGCATATCCGGCAAGAATCGTCCCCGATATAGAGGCCAGCCCGGTGACCATAACGGTAAAAAATTGGGCGTCGCTTATTTTGCTCAGGTAAGGTTTGATCACCAGCGGTGCCTCGGTCTGACCCAAAAAGATATTAGCCGCCGCACAGAGGGATTCGACCCGTTTAGTGCCAATGATCTTATGTAATGCACCGCCAAATATCTTGACCACCCATTGCATGATGTGCAGATGATATAGCACCGCCATTAATGACGCCGCAAAGACGATAATGGGCAGGACCTGTACCATAAAGATAAAGCCCAGATTGCTTGTATTGGCCAGATTACCAAAGATGAAATTTATCCCCACATAGGCATAATTGATCACCTGATTGACGCTGTTTGACATGCCCGTCAGGATGTCCTTGCCCACAGGCACCACCAGAACAAAGGCCGCGACCGCCAATTGGAGGGCAAATGCGCTGCCCACCACCCGTAAATTGATGTTTTTCTTATCGCCCGACAATAGAAATGCCAAGCCCAACAAAATAATAACCCCCACTATACTAATAAGCATAATGCTTACTCCTCTCCCTTTTTATATATCCTCCAGAGTGCCCTTCTGGACGGTCTTTCTTCGTTTAGAACTGTTTAGTCGCCGTAGGGCAACCAGATATTCTTGACCTCGGTTGCCTCCCTCAGGAACCGGCGGCCTTCACCGTGGGCCGACATCCAGTCCCGCGCCCGGCCATCATTGACCCAGGTACGTTTCAGGTTGGCGGCGCTTAGTTTCTCCACCATCTGACTACCCTCTTTAGAACCATGGTACCAGATGGCGTCCAACTGATCATGCTGGGCCAATACCTCAGTCAAAACATCCCGCGCGCCCGTGACGATATTCACCGCTCCGGCAGGAACATCAGATGTTTCAAGTATCTGATAGAAATCTGTTGCCAGCAAAGGATAGCGCTCGGATGGAATAATGATTGTCCGGTTGCCCATGGCAATGGCCGGGGCCATCAGGGAGATAAAGGACAGCAGAGGCATCACATCGGGGCAGACTATGCCCATAATGCCGATCGGTTCATTAACCGCGAGGGCCACATTATTGACCGGCGGCGTATGCACCAGACCATCATATTTATCGGCCCATGCGGCGGCGCTGAACAGGCGGCTGACTGATTTGTCAAATTCGGCCTTGGCGGCTTTTTTGCTGACCCCGGTCAGGCTTGTAAGCCGGGTAATGATTTCGCCTTCCCGATAGCTCAGGTTTTCTGCCAGATAATAAATCACCTGCGCCCGTCCGTGGGCCGTGGCCGATGACCAGCCGGGATTTTTAAAAGCGGCCTCAACGGCGTTGCGGATATCCTTGCGGTTGCCGTCGCCCACTCTGCCGGCAATCTTGCCGTCATGGCTCAGGATAATGCGGGTATTGCCCCCGTCAGGCCGGGCCTGTTTGCCCCCCACATAGTTTTTGGCGGTCTGGTCAATACCAGAGCTGGCAGCACTTTGCGGGGCAGGCTTGGGACTTGCGACCAGATTGCCTTTTTCCGTTTTCCATTCGCCGGATGTTTTCAGATATTCATACATGCCTTCTTTGCCGCCCTCACGGCCAAAGCCGCTTTCACGGTAGCCGCCAAAGCCACAGGCCGCGTCAAACTGATTGGTGCAATTGACCCAGACCACCCCGGCCTTGATCATACCGGAGATTTCCAAAGCCCGGTTGATATTTTCTGACCAGACGCTGGACGCCAGCCCGAACCGGGTGTTGTTTGCCAGGTCCGCCGCCTCCTTCAGGGTGCGGAAGGTCATAACCGTCAGCACAGGGCCAAAAATTTCTTCACGCACCACAATATTGCTCGGGCTTACATTGGTGATCAGGGTCGGCGGGTAAAAACAGCCTTCGGTGGGGCAGGGCACTTCCGGTTGCCAGACCTTGGCGCCTTCCTCCACGCCCTTATTCACCAGTGCGGTGATGCGCTCCAGTTGAATGGGGTCAACGATAGCCCCCATATCCACGGTCTTATCCAATGGATTGCCAAGCCGGAATTTATTAAGGCGGGTTTTAACCTTCTCAAGTAATCGTTCCGCGATGCCTTCTTCGACCAGAAGCCGGGAGCCTGCACAGCAGACCTGCCCCTGATTGAACCAGATAGCATCAACTAAACCCTCAACCGCACCGTCAATATCCGCATCTTCGAACACGATGAACGGTGATTTTCCGCCAAGCTCAAGGGTCAGCTTCTTGCCTGACCCCGCCGTGGCTTCGCGTATGTAACGGCCAACGCCAGTGGAACCGGTGAAGGCGATTTTGGCAATATCCGGATGATTAACAATATGAGCGCCGGTATCACCCTTGCCGGTGACGATATTGACCACCCCCGGCGGTAATCCGGCCTCGGCACATAGTTCCGCAAAATACAGCGCGGTCAGGCTGGTGTATTCTGCGGGTTTCAGAACCACGCAATTGCCCGCCGCAATGGCCGGGGCGATCTTCCACGCCATCATCAGTAGGGGGAAATTCCACGGAATGATCTGTCCCACCACGCCCAGCGGTTCCTGATCGGGTAATTCCTGATCCATCAATTGCGCCCAGCCCGCATGGTGATAGAAATGACGGGCGACCAGGGGAATATCAATATCCCGGCTTTCGCGGATCGGCTTGCCGTTATCCAATGTTTCCAGAACCGATATGAAACGGGATGTCTTCTGTATCAGCCGCGCTATGGCATAAAGATATTTCGCCCGCTCGAAACCGGCCAGTTTTGACCATTTGGGAAAGGCTTTGGCGGCGGCTTTGACTGCCGCATCCACATCGTCCCCGCCCGCCGCGGTGAATTTGGCCAGATAGGCCCCGGTTGCCGGGTTATGGCTGTCGATAAAAGTCGTCGATGAGTTCGCGCTGACCCATTTGCCGCCAATGAAAAGCTTAAAACCGTCCGCATGGCCTTCCAGCCACTCATGGACATAATCGGATTGTTCTGGTGCAGGACCGTAAGACATTGTTTGAAATATTTCTGGAATGTTCATAAATAATCCTAACCCATAGGATGGCGGTTAGCCGCAGAATAGCGGCCTGTTACAAAATGTTCAAGCTGGCGTTCAATATCCCCCAGCAGGCTGGAGGCGCCGAAACGGAATAAATGAGGATCAAGCCAGTCATCGCCCAACTCCTCCTTGATCAGAAACAGATAGCTCAGGGCCAGCTTTGCGGTGCCAATGCCGCCCGCCGGTTTATAGCCGACCATCTGTCCGGTCTTGTGATAAAATTCCCGGATCATGCGGATCATCACCAGACTGACCGGCAGAGTCGCATTGACGCTCTCCATCCCCGTAGAGGTCTTGATAAAATCAGCTCCTGCCATCATGCAGACCATGGACGCTTTCGCCACCTTGGTGATCGACCCCAGCTGTCCGGTGGCAAGGATGGTTTTCATATGGGCCTCACCGCAGGCCTCGCGGTAGGCCTTGACCTCATCATAGAGGGCCTTCCAGTCCCCGGTCAGGACATATCGGCGGCTGATGACAATATCTATTTCCTCGGCCCCGGCGGTCACCGATGCCCGGATTTCCGCAAGGCGTGTTTCCAGCGGGGCCAGCCCGGCGGGAAAGCCTGTGGATACTGCCGCCACCGGAATGCCGCTGCCTTTCAGGGCATCAACGGCAGTTTCAACCATCTCATGATAGACACAGACCGCGCCGGTGGTGAGATTGTGATGGCTAAAGCCTAGGGCTTCCAGAATATCAGGCCGTACCGGATTTCGGGCCTTGGCACAGAGCCGCCGCACCCGCCCCGGCGTGTCATCCCCGGACAGGGTGGTCAGGTCAATGCAGGAAACCGCTTTAAGCAGCCATGCGGCCTGCCATTGTTTTTTTACTGTACGCCGCCCGCCGAGGGAGGAAATACGCCGGTCCACTGCCGATTTGTTGATTTTAATCTCATCAACCCAGTCAGGATGAAAGTCACAGCCTGTCACCCGTGGAAAGCTGTTGGTCAAAATCTGTTGCTTCTGTTCTGCCATTGTCTCTGTTTTTTTCTTACAAAAATGAAGTTCCTGTGGTCAGTGGGGCAAGGCCAAGATGGTTGGCCAGACTAGCACCAATGTCCGCGAATGTCTCTCTTTTCCCGATGGGGCCGGGGCTTACCTTTGGCCCAAAGGCAATGACCGGTACATGTTCCCGGGTATGGTCTGATCCGGGCCAAGTGGGGTCGCAGCCATGATCAGCGGTCAGAATAACCACATCATCGTCCCGCAGGGCAGCCTGCAATTCAGGCAATTTCCGGTCAAATTCCTCCAGCGCGGCGGCATAGCCGGCTACATCACGCCGATGGCCGTAAAGCATGTCAAAGTCGACGAGGTTGGCAAAGAGTATGGCCTTGTCCGGTGAATTTTTGATTTGATCCATCAGAACGTCAAAAATCTGGGCGTTGCCGTGGGCTTTAAATTTCTGAGTGATGCCCTGATGGGCAAATATATCGGCGATCTTGCCAATGGATATAACCTCGCCGCCGCTGTCGGCATAAAGGTCCAACAGGGTCGGGGCCGGGGGCAGTACGGACAGGTCGCGGCGGTTGCCGGTGCGGATAAAATCTCCCGCCTTCTCTCCCACAAAGGGCCGGGCAATCACCCGCCCGATATTGTAATCATCCACTAGCCGCCGGGCCACATCACATATGTCATACAGGCGGTCCAGCCCGAAATGTTCCTCATGGGCGGCAATCTGAAAAACAGAATCCGAGGAGGTATAGACAATGGGCTTGTTCGTGCGGATATGCTCCTCGCCCAACTGGTCAAGGATCGTGGTGCCGGAGGCATGGCAATTACCCAATATACCCGGCAGGTCACATTGGGTCACCAGATCATTGATCAAACTCTCAGGAAAGCTCGGGCTTTCGAGGGAGAAAAAACCCCAGTCAAAGGTCACTGGAACCCCGGCCATTTCCCAATGGCCGCTGGGGGTGTCCTTGCCCTTGCTTAATTCGGCGGCGAACCCGTATTTTCCGGTAATTTTTTCAGCTTTTGTAACTTTGAGCGCATGGCCTGTGGATTGTTCGGCAGCAAGGCCAAGGCCCAGTGCCATCAGGTTTGGAATATTCAAGGGGCCGGACCGCAGGCCCGGTTTGTCCGCCTGTCCCAAGGCGCATTGTTCGGCAATATGGCCAAAGGTATCCGCCCCCTGATCCCCGAACAGGGGCGCATCATCGCTGGCCCCAAGGCCGAATGAGTCCAATACAACTATTATTGCGCGCAATTTTTACTCTCCATTCAGGAACATACTACTATTTTTCTAAAAATTTGTCCATATGGTAAAAAAATTAGCCTCATGTCATAAGTTTACGGATGAGGGGCGGAACGTTCTGTTGACTTTCTGAC
>DRKK01000306.1 GCA_011051815.1 Sphingomonadales bacterium
ACGATACATGAAAAAAATCCTTTTCGTGTCTAATTATTTTAAGCCCGGAGAGCTATCTGCTTTATCAGCGCAATACCCAGGCGGCCATTTCTTCATCCCGCAAAAAATGCTCGGCGTCAGGCCCTTTGGCCATGGCGAGTGTCGATATAATCCCGGCTTCCATGCAGGTTCTGGCGGCCACAGTGATGGAGCGCGGGGCCCCAATCACGGGCCGTCCGGTGCGCGGGTTTAGAATGTGGCTGTACCGAACGCCGCCTTTCAGCAGAAAACGCCGGGCGTCACCGCTGGTGGTTATGGCCCCTGATTTAATGCCAAGGGTGGCGGCTGACGGGTCGTCCGGTTCCACAGATTCGATGGCTATGCGCCATGGGCTGCCGTCCCGCCGGGGGCCACTGACCCGCAGATCTCCGCCGAAGTTAACCAATATTGGACTGTCGGTTTTTGCAGCCAGCAACATCAATACCCGATCCACGGCATATTCTTTGCCCAGACCGCCGAAATCAATTTCCATACCGGGTTTAAGGGTAACTACATTCTTGCCCAAGGTGACCTTATCCCATCCAATGAGCGGCATCAGGGCCTCTATCTCAGCCTCAGCAGGCAGCTTGTCCGACCCGTCAAACCGCCAGATACGCCGTAAAACGCCGGAGGTAATGTCAAACAGACCATCGCTTAGCTCATAACAGCTGTTGGCATAGGTGAGCAGGGCCATCATTTCCTTGTCAACTTCTACGGGCGCACCGTTGGACCGGTTAACCTGCGACAGCAAGCTGTTTTCTTGATAGCGGCTGTATTTGGCTTCAATGCGATGGGCTTCTGCCTCGGCCAAGGCGCCCAGTTCCCGGGCCAGATGCACGTCATCCCCGTCAACCTGTATGTCACAGGGTGAATTCATGGCCATGAACAAGTGGCTGACGGGTTTGCGTTTTTTGTGCATTGGTTTTATGAATCCCTTGGGGCCGGCCATAACCGGGAGGAAAAAAGTCATGGCCGTGCCCCACCCCTCATTAGAATTTGACCTTAACGCCGGTCATCATGCTGAGCGCATTGGTGCCTGCGTAGAGTTTCAAATCCTGATTGTTACCGGGGAGTGTGTCTTTTTGTCCGGCCTTGCTTTGGCGGTAAGCGTCAACCATGGCGTAAAGCTCTATCTGGTCGTTGATCATATAACCGCCGCTCAGGCTGAGGGTGATGGCGTTAAAGCTGTCCAGCCTGCTGTCCGCGCTGGCATAGAGTGGCAGAGCCACATTGGACGGCAGATAATAGGTGAAAAAGTCAGCGCCAGATTGGTGATAATAGCGCACACCCGGCTCAATATACATCAGGTCTCCGATGGGTATATGCTCGGACATGTTGGCCGTTATGGAGTTGATGCCCCAGCTGTCATGGTAATAACGGGCAGACAGCTCGGTTACATAGGATCCAAGGGCCAGTTTGCTCCCCGCATAGAAGGCGTGGCGCGTTCTTTTCTCGGGCCGTGATTCATACAGATAAGACTGCGGAGCCCCTGTGGCTGGATCAACAACCGAGAGTATCTTATAGGGGTCCGTTTGATAGCCCGTGACCGATCCATAGCTGTAATTGAATTGTAACAGCCAGTTACGGGTCATCACCTGGGTTACGCCAGCAATCAGGCTGAGAACATTTTTATTCCGTGATGGCCCTTTTTGGTCACCACTCATTACGCTAAAGGGTGTTGGGGTGCCGAAAAAGGGTTTTGAAACATCATGTTCATAATTCACCCCAAGAGACAGGGTTGTGGTCTTGTTGTTAAAGTTCTGGGCAATACTTGCCCGGCCAGAAAAGGAGTTATAGTCCCGCTCATGGGAGCCGTTCAGGCCAAGGCTGAGCTTGGTGCCGGACGTTAGCGGCGTCGTAAAACCCAGATCAAGGGCGGTGCGTTGATCGACAAACCCGCTATCCAGTGGCAACATAAAGGCATCGGCAGTATATTCAAGGGTGCGTTGCCCGGTGATGGGGTCAATGACAATAGTGCCGCCGGAGGCACCGGTACGGCCTTCGTTCTCGTCGTCGCCATTTGCCTGTTTAGTGGGAGAGATAAATGTCTGGCTGCTTTTCCATGGTGCCGCCCCGTTGGGCGTTGCACCGGTCAGGCTGTCAAAGGTCAGCTTTGCGGAAAAGACACTGTCATTTTCCGTATTATGGGTCAGGGAGACCATAGGTTCAATGGCCTGTATGCGTCCGCCATCTTCCTTGTAAAAAAGCACAGCACTGTCGATGGTGGTTGTGCCGGGGGTGCTGGCGGGTTGATCATAGACATTCAGAGATTCAGCGGAATCCGGTGCTGATGGGTTATTGGTCCCATCTACTATATCCTGTGCCTGCAATCCGGTCGCGGTGAATAGATTGGCGGTGATCAGGCATAGCGTTGCCCCGACCCGGCCTTTATTTTTTTTACTCAGTTGCATCCGCAACCTCCTCCATCAAAGGAACGGCCACCGGCAGAGGCTTCTTTACTAAAATAAATATGCTCATGTGCCGATGTGAAATTGGCGTTTTTGTTAAGCTGCATTGACTGGCGGGCCGTCACATCGCGCTCCCACGGTTGTACGGTGGCACAGCCGCCCAGTAAGATTGTCAGCCCGAAAAGGCCAAAGGTCATTATGGTTTTCTTCATTTCTGAGTATCTTTCTCTCAATGCGCGTTAATCAATTGATCAATATGGTTTCTGTATTCTTTTTTCTGGTCAGGATGAAATCCCTTATGGGTAAAGCGGGCCTTTCCGTCCCGGCCAATAACAATAGAGGTCGGCATATCCGAAACCTTATAGGCCCGGGCAATGTCACCTTTTTCATCGTAAATTACAGTAAGGTTTGATCCGGCTTTGCGGAGAAAATCCGTGGCCGCCTTATGGGACCGGTCAAGGTTGACTGTCACCACCACCAGGTCATCCTTTGAATAGCTGTGGGTTAATCCCTCCATGAAGGGAAAGGAAAGCTGACACGGACCGCACCATGATGCCCAGAAGTCCAGATACACAACCTTGCCATGATATTGGGACAGATCGAGTTTCTTTTCTTTGGCCATTGCCGGCGTTGTCACGAACAGAAAGCCAAAGAGCGAGATGACTAGCACAGAAAAACCCGCTTTTCGTAAGGATACAAATTTCATGTCAGACGTGCTCACTTTCCTTTTCCAGTCGTCGGAGGCTTTAACAAATTACCAAACAGCGTTATTGCTGTTCAGTGGTTACACGCCACCACATCAGGTGACATTTGCTAAGACGACACAGGGTGAAAGTCCCCCCCACAGGTCATGTTGTAAAAAGGCAAATTTTAAAAAATCATATGACTTCAAGAGCTTGTATTTCTGCGGCAGTCGCAGGAATGTGACAATATTTCGGTTGATGGGCCAGAACAGTTACTGTAATACTCTGGAAAGCGCATAAATTTATAATTCAGGGACGGCGCGTTGGAGGAAGAATTGAAGGTCAGTTTGCTGGAACATTACCTTGCGCAAAGACAGGCGTTACAGCGGTTCCTCATTGCCCGCCTTCGGGACGCGCAGATTGCAGAAGACATCCTGCAGGAAATCTACCTGAAACTTGAACGCACCACGGTGGAAGAGCCCATCGAAAATCCGACGGCCTTTTTGTATCGCGTGGCAAATAATCTGGTGCTGGATTACCGCAAGGCGGCGGCCCGGCGGCGGGTCCGTGATCATAACTGGTCCGATAGCCAGGTCACATTGGTGGGGACGGAACCTGTGCAGGATATACCGGATGCGGATCGGGCATTGGATGCCCGGCGCAAACTTGACCGGTTGGCAAGGGGTATAAAAGAGCTTCCCCCGAA
>DRKK01000307.1 GCA_011051815.1 Sphingomonadales bacterium
TATGGCCAACCATATCCTCTGTCACATAGACAGGGATAAATTTATGGCCGTTATGAACATTAAACGTCTGTCCGACGAATTGCGGCAGAATTGTTGACCGACGAGACCAAGTCTTGATCGGTGAATTCTTGCCGGATTCTGACATTGCTTCGGATTTCTTGAGCAAATGCAGATCGACAAACGGACCTTTCCATACTGAACGTGACATATTCTAGCCCTTCTTACGTTCGTGACGTGACCGTACAATGAAACGATCTGTCGATTTATTACTACGTGTCCGCTTGCCTTTGGTTGGCTTGCCCCAAGGGGTCACAGGATGACGACCACCAGAGGTGCGGCCTTCACCACCACCATGCGGATGATCAACCGGGTTCATGGCAACACCGCGAACGCTTGGCCGTTTACCGAGCCAGCGATTACGGCCCGCCTTGGCCAGCTTGATATTCTTGTGATCCGGGTTAGACACCGCGCCGATTGTCGCCATACAGCTTGAGGGCACATAACGCTGTTCACCAGAGGCCAGACGGATCAGAACCTGGGAACGATCCCGGCCCGTGATCTGAACATAGCTACCAGCAGAACGGGCAATCTGACCGCCCTTTTTCGGCTTCATTTCCACATTATGGACAATGGAGCCAACCGGAATACTGTAAAGCGGCATGGCATTGCCCGGCTTCACATCAACCTTCTCGCCCGCGATAATCTTATCGCCAACGCTCAGCCGTTGCGGGGCCAGAATATAGACCTGCTCACCATCGGTATATTCAACCAAAGCAATGAAAGATGTCCGGTTCGGATCATATTCCAGATGAACAACCGTGGCTTCCATATCCCATTTCCGCCGTTTGAAATCAATCATGCGGTAGGTGCGCTTGTGACCACCGCCGCGGCGGCGGGCAGTGATACGGCCATTGTTGTTACGACCACCGGATTTGGTCAGACCTTCAGTCAGAGACTTGACCGGCTTGCCTTTCCATAACTCGGAACGATCAACCTGTACCAGACCACGCTGACCGGGAGATGTTGGATTATATGTTTTTAACGCCATCTTCCTATACTCCCGTTGTCACATCAATGGATTGGCCTTCGGCCAGTCGAACCATTGCTTTTTTGATATCATTTCTACGGCCCATGACACCTTTGAAACGCTTTGTCTTTCCTTTGACACGGATCGTGTTAACGGCCTCAACCTTAACATCGAACAGACCCTCAACAGCCGCCTTGATTTCAGGCTTCGTTGCGGTCAGGGGCACCCGGAAGATGATCTGATTATATTCAGAAACCAACGTGGATTTCTCCGTAATCACCGGGCCAAGAATGACATCATAATGTTTTATATCGGTCATTTGAGCCTCTCCATCAGGCTTTCCACTGCGGCTTTAGTCAGCACCAGTTTCTCAGCGCGCAAAATGTCATAAACATTGGCACCCTGTGTTGGCAACGCATCCACATAAGGAATGTTATTTGCCGCCAGCAGAAAGTTTTTATTCACTTCAGCACCGTCAATGAACAGTACCTTTTCCAGACCCAGTTTCGCCAGTTTGGCTCTCAGGTCCTTGGTCTTGGCATCCTTCAGGTCAATATTGTCAATGACCATCAGATCGCCATTCGCCATCTTTGACGACAGCGCGGTTTTCAGACCAAGTTTACGAATTTTCTTGGGCAGGTCGTGCGCATGAGAGCGGACAACCGGACCAAAAGCACGGCCACCACTGCGGAACTGACTAACCTTACCGGCACCGTGACGGGCTGTACCGCCACCTTTTTGCTTGCCAATACGTTTCGTTGTTCCGGCAATGTCTGCGCGAAATTTTACCGCATGGGTACCCGCGCGGCGTTTTGCCAATTGCCAGACGACAACACGCTGAAGAATATCAGCCCGTTCCGGCAGAGCATAAATGCCCTCATCCAGATCGACGTTGCCGGCCTTTTTGGCATCAAGTGTAATTACTTCGGCTTTCATGGTTATTCCTTACTCTCTTCTGCGGCGGGTGCCTCGGCTTCGACAACCGGAGCAGCCTCAACGCGAACAGCGCCGGGATAAGGCGCGTCCGTATTTGCAGGCTTCTTCACCGCATCATTGATCAACACCCAACCATTCTTGGCACCGGGGATAGCCCCCTTGACCAGGATCAGGCCTTCGTCAAGATCGGTCCCGACAACTTCAAGATTAAGGATGGTCTTGCGCTCTGAGCCCATATGACCGGCCATTTTCTTGCCCTTGAACACCCGGCCCGGATCCTGACATTGTCCGGTGGAGCCGTGCGAACGGTGAGAGATAGACACACCATGGGTTGCCCGCAAGCCCCCAAAGTTATGCCGTTTCATCGCCCCGGCAAAACCTTTACCCTTGGAGGTTCCGGTCACATCAACGATCTGTCCGGACACAAAATGTTCCACCGTAAGTTCCGCGCCAACCTCAAGGAAGGCATCATCGGAAACCCGAAATTCGGCCAGCTTGGATTTTGGCTCAACCTTGGCCTTGGCGAAATGCCCCCGCATAGGCCGTGTCGTCCGCTTTCCCTTGGCAGTTCCCGCCCCTAACTGAACGGCGTTATAGCCGTCTTTTTCCGCTGTCTTGTGAGAGACAACCTGACAATTATCAACATGCAACAGCGTCACCGGAATATGTTTTCCGCCTTCCGCAAAAACACGCGACATGCCAACTTTTTTAGCAATTAATCCTGCACGCATTTGTCTAACCCTGCAACTTGATTTCAACATCAACACCAGCCGCCAGATCGAGCTTCATCAGCGCATCAACGGTTTGTGGTGTCGGCTCAACGATGTCCAAAAGACGCTTGAATGTGCGCATTTCAAACTGTTCACGGGATTTCTTATTCACGTGCGGAGACCGCAGAACGGTGAATTTTTCAATCCGTGTCGGCATAGGAATAGGACCGCGAACGCTGGCTCCTGTTCTTTTGGCTGTATTGGCAATATCACCGGCAGCCTGATCAAGAATACGATGATCAAATGCTTTGAGGCGAATGCGAATATTTTGTGATTCCAACATAAAAATTTACGCGGACCTTTGGGTCCGCGCTCCTAAACCTTAATTATTCAATGATACTTGCGACGACGCCGGCACCAACGGTGCGGCCACCTTCGCGGATGGCAAAGCGTAGACCTTCGTCCATGGCAATCGGGCAGATAAGCTCAACATTAACTGTAACATTATCGCCCGGCATTACCATCTCAACA
>DRKK01000308.1 GCA_011051815.1 Sphingomonadales bacterium
ATATTTGCTTCAAGGAAAGGTGGAATGAGCCAAGTTGGATCATCATCCGGGCCAATATCTTGCCCGGTAATAAATAATTGAATAGATGCTTCTCTGAGATTCTGAAGATCTTTTTCTTCTAACCCCACATTAAAAAACAACTGGACATAATCAATCTCATAGTCACGGAGAAACTGAAAATGGCTTTTAGTCATTTTTAAAATTGGCAGTTCAAAAACTACTTTTGTCGAAGAAAGTCGCGACCTGATTTCTAATGCCTGCTCTATATTTACCTTCCGCAAGTGCACAGGTTGGCATATTGCTTCACTCATATCCAAGCATACGCCAATATAGGGCACTTTATGTTCCTCGCAAAGCAATGCCTCTTCAATCGTCACTATTCGGTCAATTTTATAGATCATTATTTAACCATATTCTTGAGCGCAAGAACCAAATCTAGTAGATATTCGACCCTCAAATTTCATTATCGCTCCCCCGATGGTAGAATACCAACAAGATAATCTCTGAAATAACCGCCCGCGATCATTTTAGCGGCGGCGTACATATCGGGGGCAATAAAGCGGTCTTTATCGTAAAAGCTGACCTTTTTGCGCAAATCACCATGAACCTTCTGCAACGGCTTTGACGTCTGCATGGGCTTATGAAAATCGATACCCTGCGCGGCGGCCAGCAGCTCCACGGCCACCACATTAACCGAATTTTGGGCCATTTCACCAAGACGGCGGGCGGCAAAGGTGGCCATGCTCACATGATCCTCCTGATTGGCTGAGGTGGGCAGGCTGTCAACGCTGGCCGGATGGGCGAGGGATTTATTCTCGGACGCCAAAGCCGCCGCCGTGACCTGGGCAATCATAAAGCCCGAATTCACCCCGCTGTTATCCACCAGAAAGGCCGGCAAGCCGCTCATTTTTGGGTCCACCAGAATAGCGATGCGTCGCTCTGAAATAGCCCCGATTTCGGCGATAGCAAGGGCCAAAGTATCGGCGGCGAAGGCCACCGGCTCCGCATGGAAATTGCCGCCGGAAATCACATCGCCATTGTCACAGAAAATCAACGGATTATCGGTCACCGCATTGGCCTCGGTCAACAGGGTCTTGCTGACCTGATGCATAAGATCGAGACAGGCCCCCATGACCTGTGGCTGACAGCGCAGAGAATAGGGGTCCTGCACCCGTTCACAATTCACATGGGAGTTCAATATGCGGCTGCCCTCAATCAATCCCTTGTATTTTTGCGCCACCGCCATCTGGCCCGGCTGACCCCGCGCTGCATGAATCCGCGCATCAAAAGGGGCGATACTGCCCTGAAGCGCATCCACGGACATGGCCCCGGCCACGACCGCCCCGGCAAATAAATTTTCCGCCGCAAATAGCCCCGCCAGCGCCAGCGCGGTAGAGGTCTGGGTGCCGTTCAGCAGCGCCAAGCCCTCTTTCGGCCCAAGGATCAGCGGCGTAATCCCGGCCTTTTTCAGGGCCATATTAGTTGCCATGCGTTTGCCGTCATAATAAACATGACCCTCGCCGATCAGGGCCAATGCCATATGAGCCAGCGGGGCCAGATCACCGGACGCGCCCACCGACCCCTTGGCCGGAATGGCGGGGATGATATTTTTGTCCAGAAACAGCAGAAGCGTCTCCACAACCACCCGCCGAACCCCGGAATAACCCCGCCCAAGGCTGATAATTTTCAGCAACATGATCAGTCGCACCAGATCCGCCTTTAAATCATCACCCACGCCTGCACTATGGGACAGCACCAGATTCTCCTGAAGCAGGTTAAGCTGATCATTGGGGATTCGCGTTTGCGCCAACAGGCCAAAGCCCGTGTTAATGCCATAAACTGTCGTATCTTTCGCCAGAATATCCAACACCATATCATGGCTTTTATCAATATCCTGCCATGCGGATGCCGGAAGCTCAAGGGGTTCCAGCGTCTCATAAAAGGACCGCAGGCTGGAGAGAGAAACTTTTCCCGGATTGATTTTCATGGATAAACCTTCTTCATTCTAAAATCTGTATGTACAACTATATACAAAGAAAAAACTTTAGGGTCAAAAGCTATTAATTTTACTTTGTAAAATTATATGTTAAGTCTATCTCATATTCCCCATTGGAAGGTTCGTAATATGATTAAAAAACCCTATCTTTTATTCGTTGGCGATGTTCAGGACGCCATATATGCTAAGACCGCCGCCGGGGTGCAATACTGGCGACCGGAACAGGCGGCGGGGCAGTTTCGTTTTCCCGGCGGTGTTGATCTGGGCCTGCCCGATTATGACATGAAAGCCGCCGTGGACGCTGGCCTTAAAACCATATTGATCGGTGTCGCGCCGCAGGGCGGAAAACTCCCCCAAAACTGGCTGGATTTCCTGCTGGAGGGTCTGGGAGCCGGGCTTGATATTGCCAGCGGTTTGCATGTGCGCCTTGCCGAGGTGCCGGAATTAAAAGCGGCGGCGGAAAAATATAACCGCCGGATTTTTGATGTGCGTTTCCCGACCCAATCCTTCAATGTGGGCACCGGCGCACCGCGCGAGGGCAAGAGACTGCTAACCGTCGGCACCGACTGCGCGGTCGGCAAGATGTATGCGGCGCTGGCGCTGGAAAAGGAAATGCAAAGCCGGGGCCTGAAAGCCACATTCCGGGCCACCGGACAGACAGGCATCCTGATCGCCGGGTCCGGTGTTTCCGTGGACGCCGTGGTGTCTGACTTTATTTCCGGCGCCACAGAATATATAAGCCCGGCCAACACGCCCGATCACTGGGATATACTGGAGGGGCAAGGCTCCCTCTATCATCCGGCTTACGCCGGGGTATCCCTTGGACTGCTCCACGGCGCGCAGGCCGATGCCATCGTCGTCTGTCATCAGGCAGGACGGGAGAATGTCAAGGGTATCGAAGGCTATGCCCTGCCCACCCTCAAGGACTGTATTGCCCTGAATTTACAGATGGGAGGCCGCACCAATCCGAACATTACCTGTATCGGGATTAATATCAACACGTCGTCTTTAAGCGCGGATGCGGCCATGGATTACCTGAAAAAGAC
>DRKK01000309.1 GCA_011051815.1 Sphingomonadales bacterium
AAGTAGAAAACATGAACCACGGCACCAATGGCAAAACCATGGTCATGGCCGTTACAAATATCGCATTGCCAGAAGTTTTGATCGCTTCACGCACCGCCTCGTAATTACTGCTGTGCAAGCCACTTTCCTCTCGAATACGATCCAGCATATAAATGCCGTAATCCACCCCAAGCCCGATACCCAATGCCGTTAGTGGCAAGGTATTGACGCTCAAGCCAATCCCCTTGAACGCCATAAAGGCGTAAGTAATAAAATTGGCCACAGCGAGGCTTAAAATCAGGACCAAACCAATGGTCACGGAACGATAAAGAATGAACACACACACCGCGATGACGGCCACAATGGCCAACATCACCTTGGTATTGGAATCGCGTATTTCATCATTCAAGGCCCGGGCAATACCGATCTGCCCACCCGCATAAAGAAACTCCGCGCCATTTTCCAGCTTCGGCGCATTATCAAGGAATTTGGCGACCTGCCCGATTACCCTATCCACCGTCGGACTGGCATGGTCCTTTACCGGTATGGTAATGTTACCGATCTGCCATTCCGGATTGGTATAGGCCGCAAAGTCACCCGGCTCGCCTTTGGAACGGAACATATAGATGTCAAAACCAATTTCTTCCGCCGTATCTGGAATAAGTTCATAGCTGGGATCGCCTTCGTTCAACACACTGTTGATCTTTTTGATAATCCCCACCAGGCTTTGGGCTGGACGGGCTTGCGGCACCGTTTCATATACAAACCGGTCCATGGCTTCGATCCGGTGATAAACCGCCGGGTCCAGCATGGTATTCTCGCCGCCCTCAATATAGACCTGCATTAAATCAGTACCCAAGGCCGAAAAGTCATGGTTGATCACTTCTGTATCCTGATTATAGCGGTCTTCCGGCCATAATATGGGACTACCCGTAGCATCGCCGATGGTCAGACGGCTCGCGCCCACAAGACCAACACCCAAGGCCACAAAACTTATCAACATCATCGCCCCAGCATGGCGCTCCAGATTCAGCAGAGACCAGAATTTTTCAACCAGATGAACCCCCAACCGATAGGTTTTTGGCCGGGGTAGAATGCAGAGCAATGCCGCCGAGAAAACCAGTGACGGCCCGATTGACAAGAGCCAAATGGTGCAAATCAACGCCAGCGCCTGAATACTGGGAATCCCCACCAAAACCAGAACCGTAAAGCCCGCCGCATCGGTCACAATAGCCGCCATGCTCGGGAACATCAACTTGGCCAGCCCGTGACGGACCGCCTCTCTCATATGATGATGTTCTTCAAATTCTTCGATAACCCGCGAGATAAACTGAACACTATGCGACAATACAATGGCGAAAATAAACGCCGGCAACAGGATCAACAACGGGTCCAGATTGTAATTCACAAACCCCATGGCCCCCAAGCCCCATACCGTCGCCATGCCCGCACTGAGCATCGGCACAAATATACCAATAAAATTGCGGAAATAGGCAAAGAGGATCACACCAACGAACAGGACCGAGATCAACAGGATCAACATGGTTCTATTCAGGGCTTTATAGATGGTCCCCAGCAACACCGGACGGCCTGCCGCATAAACCTTGATCCCTTTTTCAGCCGCCATAGCCCGAAAGCCATCAATCAGGTCAACCACCTTCTCATAGTCAACACTATCTTTGAAATCAGCAATGATAATCGCAGAGCGTTCATCATCTGAGACCAAGAAACCCCGATATTGTGCATTCACATTTTTGCGCAGAAGGCTGATTTCCGCCTCTGTTTTCGGGGCGCCGCGCGCCATCAAAGCATCAATTTGAATCCGGCCACCGGACCCGGTAACCGCCTTCGTTTTCTGTAAAGACAAGGATTGCACCAGATGACGGATCGTATCGGGATAAAAATAAACCTCATCGGAAATCTTGATATAAGTTTCCAGATATTCGGTGTTGTATATATCGCCTTTTTCATTTTCAATGGCGATCAACACATTGTTTGCCCCACCAAACTGGGCGCCAAATTTCTGGATCAATTGCACGTTGGTCCGGCCAACCGGCATCATTTCCTCAAGCACAACCCTGAGCGACAGACCGTTATAGGCATAATATCCCAGGAATGAGGAAATGCACATAATAACAACCAGAAACCAGACCGGGTAACGTACAACAAAATTAGATAATCTTTGCGCAGCCATTTTATTGCTCCTCACTCTTTACTTCACCGCCAACAGACACGGTATCAGGATCACCAAGCTGGGCTATTTTCCGAAATTCATCCTGCAGGGAATCAGTTTTAATAATGGCCCCCCGCGCACCAACGGCGATCACCTGCCCGTCATCCAGGATTTGTACGCCGTGATACCAGCGGTAAGGCAGGATTACACTGTCGTCCGCTTTGACAGGTGTAATACTGTCCCCGTCAAACCGTAAAATTATTGTCCGGCCAACGGCAATACCCTGCCCTTTTCCGTTAAAGGAAATACCGAAAATATGTTGATGGACACCGGTATTAAGGGAGGTGACAACGGGCGTTGCACCCAAAGAGACGTTCAGGGCAACACCATCAAGACCCCCAACAACAACATCCTGCCCTCTTTGAGCAAGCGCTGTCAGTGTTGTCCCCATACCCGAGGGTAGAATCCGCCAGTTTGCCCCTCCATCGTCTGTATAGCCCACCACGCCAAACTCACCCACCAAAACAGCTGTTGTTTCGCTCAAGGCCAAAACACCGTTCAGACGCGGCAGATCGCGGCCCTTAAAGCCGGTAAGTTTTTGCTGCTGCCATGTTTTTCCGCCGTCCCTTGTATTGAGAATGGTCATATTCTGACCAACGGCCCAGCCTGTGTTTTCCGAAGCAAAGGAAATATCGCGCAGATAAACGCCCTTGACCTGAAACTGTTTTTGCCAGCTCAGGCCCCCGTCTTCCGTATGAAAAATACTACCCCGATGACCAACGGCCCAGCCCCTATCGGCTGTGACCAGGTCAAGTCTTCGGATCAATTCCTTGATATTTGTGTCTATCCTAACCCAATGGGCGCCGCCGTCTCTGGTTTTAAGAATGGTACCATAATAGCCTGAGGCCAAACCCCGCTGCGCATCAATGAAATCCACGTCAAACAGGTTATCGGCCACAAGCCGCTTGTCCTGAGACGTTTCAGAATTGGCCATTGCCACTACCGGCAACTGAGCAACCACAAGAATTCCAAGCACCATCAAAAGACTGTATAAACAGTTATGCCTGTTTTTGAGCATTTTTCCCCAGTCCAACCCGATCGGCATACAAATTAACTCCCTAAATATTGTTAACTCAAATTCATGTTTTTATAAATTCAAAAGCCTCCCCCCCTAATATGCAAAGAAGATGCCAATAATTTTAACAATTAAGGAAAAGGTTATTTTAAAACTATAAATAAAATAAATTCCAAATAATATTGTTTAAAATCAATGTGTTATTTAAAAAACTCTTACCAAGTAAAAAGAATTTTTTCGGAATAACACCCTAAATAATTCAATTTGGCTTGCGGCCAGAAATAAAGAGTTTATAATTTTATGAAATTTATGAATTGAAGCCATTAATTAAATTCATAAAATGATGAACAACAATCACAGCTTTGAGAGGCGATAGAATGCCCATTTATTCTTCAGATACAGAAACCGAAGATCAAAACAGAGTTTTTAACCCAAAACCGCTGGTTGACCCAGAGGTGTCTGTTCTTATGCCCCAGATCGGAGATCTTGCAGAAAGGCTCCATTTTTCACCGGATAATGGCCGTATCTGGCTGGATAACAGACGCATGTTGCTTATTGACTCCTATTCAATGGGGGCGCTGCGTATAGAATTAATAGAGGCTCTGGGCATCAAAACGGCACGTGGCCTATTGACCCGCATGGGTTATTCATGCGGCACGCGCGATGCGCAACTGGCCATGAAGGTGCGCGGCGACAAAGAAGATCTAATGGAACGCTTTTTGGCCGGACCACAGCTTCATGCCTTGGAAGGGATCGTGGTTGTTGAGCCAGTCAAACTGGATATAGACATCACCAAGGGTAAATTTTACGGCGAGTTTATTTGGCGGGATTCATCGGAGGGCGAGGTCCACATCAACAATTACGGTATTGGTTCGGAACCCGTCTGCTGGATGCAAATCGGTTATGCCAGCGGTTATTGCAGTATATTCATGGGACGGCCCATAATATTCAGGGAAGTACAATGCAGCGCCCTTGGCCATGAAACCTGTCGGGTCATCGGCAAGCCGGTCAGCGAATGGGACAATACGGAAAATGATCTGATTTATTTTAAATCCCAACCTTTTGTGAATAAAAAAGTAGAGGATATGGAACCCATCACGGCCCAGAAAAAATCCTACCCCCTGTCACCCGGTGCCAGAGTACCGGATGAATATACCCCAGATGTGGATGCCAAACCTGATAAGGAAGATACCACCAGCCCCTATACGGAAATGGTCGGCGTTTCTGCCCGTTTCAGCGCCGCCTGTCATATGTTGTCCCGGGTTGCCCCCACCAATGCCACCGTTCTGTTTTTGGGCGAAACTGGCGTAGGTAAAGAAATGTTTGCCCGAACGCTCCACCGGATCAGCAACCGGGTTGACGCCCCCTTTGTGGCGGTTAATTGTGCGGCTATTCCAGACAATCTGATCGAGGCTGAGCTATTCGGTGTTGAAAAAGGCGCCTTCACCGGGGCCGTCACCTCCCGCGCAGGGCGGTTTGAGCTGGCCCATAATGGCACCCTGTTTCTGGATGAAGCAGGCACGTTGAGCTTGTCATCACAGG
>DRKK01000310.1 GCA_011051815.1 Sphingomonadales bacterium
AATATTGTCTCCCGCTCATGGCTGGGCAATATCGGGCAGGCCAATTATTCAGCCAGTAAAGGCGGGCTGGTCAGTCTGACCCGCACGCTGGCGTTGGAACTGGCCCGGTTTCAGATCAATGTCAATGCAGTGGCCCCCGGCCTGATTGAAACCCCCATGACCCGCAGCATGCCCACCGAGGCCCGCGAACGGCTCCTGCGTATGCAACCCACGGGCAAGATGGGATCAGTGGATGATATTGCGGCGGCGGTGGCCTTTCTCTCCTCCCATGACGCCACCTTTATCAATGGCCAAATACTCCATGTGGACGGCGGCAAAAGCTGTGGATTGTTATCCCTATGAAAATATTGACCCTGACCATAAATGATGTGAGCCATAGCAAGGCGGTGCCCCCCACCATGACCCTGCTGGATTTCCTGCGGGACGAGGTTGGCCTGACCGGTACTAAAAACGGCTGTGACAGCGGCGAATGTGGCTGTTGCACCGTCATGGTGGGCGGCAAACCCATGCTGTCCTGCCTGATGCTGGCGCTGGATGCTGAGGGTCACGAGGTCACCACCATCGAAGGCATCGCCAAGGGCAATGACCTGCATCCGGTTCAGGAAGCCATGGTGGAAAAGGGCGCCATTCAGTGTGGCTATTGCACCCCGGCCATGGTCATTAATGGTGTGCATCTTCTGGACAACAACGACAGCCCCACCGATGATGAGGTCAAAGAATGTATCTCCGCCACCGTTTGCCGCTGTACGGGCTATAACAGCATCGAACGGGCCATTCATAGTGCGGCGGAAAAGATGAGGGAAAAACAGCATGGTTGATCTGACCAAGGGCTATCCCGACAAGGGCTATAAAATTATTGGCAAACCAGTGCCGCTTATGGATTCCCGGGCCAAGGTTATGGGACAGGCCCTCTATACCGATGATATTCGTCTGCATAACCCGCTGACCATCAAAATCCTGCGCTCCCCCCACGCCAGCGCCAATATACTGTCGGTGGATGTCTCAGAGGCTCTGGCCCTGAAAGGGGTTAAGGGCGTTCTGACCGGGGCGGATTTCAAAAATACCTTTGGCGTGCTGACCATCAGCAAGGATGAGCCGGCGCTGGCCCGTGATGTGGTGCGTTATGAGGGCGAACCGGTGGCCGCCGTTGCCGCTGAAACGGCTGAGATTGCCGCCCGCGCCCTTGACCTGATCAAGGTGGACTACGCGCTTACCGACGGTGTTTTTGACAGCCGCAAAGCCCTAAAACCCACCGAACACCCCCTGCACCCGGAACTGGGCCGGAAAAACAATCTGCATAAGAAGGTAGTTCAGGAATTCGGCGATATGGCGCAGGGGTTTGAGGCTGCCGATGTGGTGGTGGAGAAACGCTTTCGCTTTGCCTCCATCAATCACGCCTTCACCGAACCCCACGCCACGCAGGTGGAGATTGACAACAAGGGCAATATTACCGTCTATTCCGCGACACAGGTGCCCCATTACCTGCATATGGCCATGGCGGAAGTTCTGGAAATTCCCGAACATCGCATTCGCATTATAAAACCCCACCTGGGCGGGGGCTTTGGCGGCAAAAGTGACCCCTTCCCCCATGAAATGATCGCCGCCAAATTCGCCCTTGATCTGGGCCGCAATGTGAAATTGAAATTCAGCCGCGAAGAAGTCTTCTTCAGCCATCATGGCCGCCATCAGACCGACTTGACCATGAAGCTGGGCTTTAGCAAGGACAAAGGCATCACCGCCCTTGGTCTGGATACCCTCATTGATGGCGGGGCTTACGGCAGTTTCGGCATTGTCACCACCTATTACAATGGGGTGTTATTGCAGGGGCCATACAAAGTGCCAAATTTCCGCTTTCATGTGGAGCGCCTCTATACCAACAAGCCCATGTGCGGGGCCATGCGCGGCCACGGCGGGGTTAATCCGCGCTTTGCCAGTGAGGTGTTGCTGGATATGGCCTGTGCTGAGACGGGCCTTGACCCGGCTGAAACGCGCCTGAAAATGATCCATAAGGAAAATACCCTGACCACCAATGAATATCGGGTCACCTCCGTGGGGCTGCGCAATGGATTGACTGAGGCCATCCGGCGCACGAACTGGCATGACAAGCATGACAAACTTCCTTTCGGTAAGGGTATCGGCGTGGCGTGCGGTTTCTTTATTTCAGGTAGTGCCTTGCCCATTCACTGGAATAAACTCCCTGCCAGTACGGTGCGGATTACCATTGACCATGACGGCGGGGTGACGGTCTTTTCCGGAGCCACGGACATTGGACAGGGCAGCGATACTATGCTGGCCCAGATGGCCGCAGAGGTCTTGGGTCAGCCCCTTGAAAATGTCAAGGTGATCTCTGCCGACACCCGCACAACCCCCGTTGATCTGGGCAGTTACAGCTCACGGGTCACCTTCATGGCCGGGAATGCCAGCCGCAATGCGGCCATCCGCATGCGCCGCCTGCTGGTGCAGGCCGCCTGTGAACTGATGGAAATGATACCGCCCAAATATGACAGGCCCGAGCCGCCGGAGGATTTCTTTCGTCAGGGCGGGCGCAAGCCGGATTTTGAAAAGGGCTTCCTTGGCGCCAATCCGGATTATACCGATGGCTTTATTTTTGAGGACGGTCTGATCCGCTCTGAAAAGCATAACGCCAGCGTCACCTTTCTTGAAGCCGTGGAAAAGGCACTGGAACAGGAGGGCATCCTTCAGGTCAGCGGCACCTACCGCGCCCCGAAGATGGGCGGTAAATTCAAAGGCTCCGGCGCGGGTCTCAGCCCCAGCTATAGCTTCACCGCCTTTATCGTTGAAGTGACCGTGGACCCGGAAACAGGCTTTATCAAGGTGGATAAGGCCACCTGCGCCCATGATTGCGGTTTTCCGCTTAACCCCTTGGCGGTTAATGGTCAGATTGAAGGCTGTATCCATATGGGCCTTGGGCAGGCCTTGATGGAGGAAATGATCTATGACAATGGTGCAACCCAGAACCCGTCCTTTCTGGAGTATAAAATTCCGTCCGCTTTCGAACAGCCAGAGGTGGATATTGTCCCCACCTATAGCGACGACAGCGAGGGACCGTTCGGGGCTAAGGAAGCCGGCGAGGGCATCCTGGCCCCGATCATTCCCGCCATTGCAAATGCGGTCTATGACGCGGTGGGCATCCGGCTGACCCAACTGCCCATGCGGCCCGACCGGGTGGTGGCAGCCCTTGAACGGGAACAAAAAGGGGGGGCCAAGGCATGAGTCTTCTGATGCAAAATTTTGACTATCACCGCCCCACCAGCCTTGAGGATCTCACGGTACTGGTTAGTGACTGCCGGAAAGGGGGCCGGGCCTTTGCCTTCAGCGCCGGGGGGACGGACATCATCCCCCAGCTGAAAAGCGACACGCTCCATCCGGATTGCCTGATCAGCCTTGGCGGTCTTAAAGACCTGAACCATATTGAAAAGCGCGGCAACCGCCTGATCATCGGCAGTCTGACCACGCTCCATGATCTGGCGAATAATGACCTGATCCGGGGTTATCTGCCCGCCCTCGCCCATGCAGCCCATAAGGTGGCCAGCCCGCAAATCAGGAACCGGGCCACCATCGGCGGTAATATCATGGTCGATAACCGCTGTATCTATATCAATCAGAGCGAGATCAACCGGGAATGTCACGCCCCTTGTTTCAAGGCGGACGGCGATGTCTGTCATCTGGTAAAAAGTGCCAAGCGCGGCGATGATATTCTCTGTCAGGCCCGTTTTGTCTCTGACACCGCCCCGATCCTGCTGTTGCTGGGGGCCAGAATTGCCGTCATGGGGGCAAATGGCACAAGAGAGATGGCCTTGAACGACCTGTATTTAAGGGACGGCATTGATAACCGCAGCCTTGAGGTAGGCGACATAATCACCGCCATAGAGGTTGGTATTCCAGAGAACGACACGGCCCTTCATTATGAAAAGCTGACCATACGCAATGCCCTCGACTTCCCCTCCCTCGGTGTTGGGGTTCGCGTGACAGACGGCGCGGTCAGCGTAGCCCTGACCGGCCTGAATACCCTGCCCGGCCTGTTTCATGCCAAGCCCGGTGACTTTGACAATTTTGATGATATGATTGACCATATTTGCGCAGAGGCCATGGATTTCGCCAAGACCTATAATCAGGATTTCTTTCCGCGTCATTACCGGAAAAACATGATCCCGGTCTTTATCCGGCGCGGCCTGGACAAAATTATAAAGGACAAATCATGACCAATGTGATGAAAGACTATTTCCTTGATCTGGATGCGGCCGCTAAAGACCCCGCCCGCAAAGTGGCCTGGTGTACCTCTGTGGGTCCGGCGGAAATACTACGCGCCATGGGCTTTGAAGTCTTCTTTCCGGAAAATCACGGAGCCATGCTGGGCGCGACACGGGTCTGTATGGATACGATCCCGGTGGCCAATGCCAATGGCTATTCCCCGGAAATATGCAGCTATCTCACCTCTGATGTGGGGGCCTATATGAAGGGGATTACACCCCTGACCAAA
>DRKK01000311.1 GCA_011051815.1 Sphingomonadales bacterium
AAAAAGGAAACCACATTGTTTGAATTCGCATCTGTCTGAGGAGCAATACCCTTGTCCTTCAACAGATCCATGAAATTGTATCCTGATACAAAATTTGTCATTGATCTAAACCTTTATAATAAAAATCTGTTGAATGTTAAATTCTCTGTTTCACCGTCATGACCTTCTCTGGTCTTGCGATGATCTATATTTAAGGTTTTTAACTATAAATGAGTAGAGGGTCTTTTTGCATTACGGCCATGCGTTCAACGCATGGCTAACTAAATAGGCAGTATCAATATGCATAGGCCGCTGGAAAATACATATTTATTTCTGCGCCGCTTTTACTTCTATTCTTTCGAGTAACTCAATCCCGAAAATGATATACGTGAAAACAAAATTTTATATATACAATTATTTTTATTATCTTTAAATTTATATATAAAATAAAGTTAAAAATACATAAAATAAAATTCATATAATGGAGTCTAATAATGTCAGGGCAAAATAGTTTATTCACACGAAATAAGTTTCGTCTCGGTCTGTTTGCGGCCAATTGTTCAAGCGGCATGGCAGTAACCAAAATCCCGGAACGATGGGTTAACAATTGGGATAATAATATAAAAATGGCACAGATTGCGGACCGGTTGGGCATTGATTTCCTACTTCCGATTGCGCGTTGGGTAGGGTATGGCGGCGCTACAGATTTTCACGGCAGCGTTCTGGAAACCATGACCTGGGCGACAGGGCTTCTGGCTAAAACCGAAAATATTAATATCTTTGCCACCATTCATACGGCCTTTAACCATCCCGGTGTAGCGGCAAAGCAGATCGCAACAATCGATCAAATGTCAGGAGGTCGGGCAGGCTTAAATGTGGTGTGTGGCTGGAACAAACCAGAATATGACGCCTTTGGCCTGAACCTGCCCGATGATCACGAAACCCGTTACCGTTATGGACAGGAATGGTTTGAGATTGTTTCTAAATTATGGGCAGAAACAGAGGCCTTTGATTGGAATGGTGAATTTTTTATCTTAAAAAACACCTATGGAAATCCACGGCCAGTACGCAATAGCGTGCCCATATTTAACGCAGCCGGATCGACGGAAGGGCGTGACTTTGCCACGACAAATGCAAATTTTCTGTTCACATCCATGATTGAACACGAAAAATCCAAACAGGAAATCAAAGACCTGAAAGCACAGGCTCAGGCAAAAGGCCGTGAGATTGACATGCTTACCTTCTCTTATATCGTTTGTCGACCAACCCAGAAAGAAGCAGATGACTTTCATCAATATTATGCCCGTGATAATGCCGATTGGGCTGCGGTCGACAATATTGTTAATTTGATGTTCCAGCATGCCCAGTCTTTTCCGCCAGATATGTTGCAGGATCTGAAAGGCCGGTTTGCCGGAGGTCATGGCGGCGTACCCCTTATCGGCACCCCAGAGGTCGTAGCTGAAGGATTGATCAAGCTGTACAAGGCCGGGTTTGCCGGGACCACATTGTCTTTTGTCAATTATGCTGAAGAATTGCCCTATTTTGCCGAGACTGTTTTGCCGATTTTAGAGGCCGAAGGAATCAGAGTGCCTTTTTAGGATTACTTCCCTATCAATTTAAGCCATTCATCTTCGCTCAGGGTTTTAACGCCCAGGGCCACGGCTTTTTTGAGTTTTGATCCGGCACCGGGGCCAGCGATGACCATATCGGTTTTTTTGGATACGGAGCCGGACACCTTGGCCCCCAGTTTTTCCGCAGAAGCCTTTGCCTCCTGCCGGGTCATCTTTTCAAGGCTGCCGGTAAAGGCCACGGTCTTGCCCGCGACCGGCGAACTGCCCATGTCCGGCGCCTGAAAATCCTCAACCCTGACCTGTTGCAACAGCCGTTTCACCACATCCCGGTTATGGGGTTCGGCAAAGAAATTGATCACCGTATCGGCCACCTTCGGCCCGATACCGTCAATATTAAGCAATTCCGCATAGGCCTCGCTATCCGGGTCCTGTGCCGCCTCAACCGCCGTGATAAAGCGGTCTATGGTTAGATAATTCAGGCAGAATAGGCGGGCATTCTGCTGTCCCACATGATGAATGCCAAGGGCAAACAGAAAGCGATCCATTGAAATCACCCGCCTCTGATCGATAGCCGCCCACAGGTTTGTCACCGACAGATCACCCCAGCCATCCCGGTTCTTAAGCCGGGTCAGCCCCTCGGCATCCCTTTCCTGTAACGTGAAAATATCCGCCGGGCTTTCAATCAACCCCTCATTAAAGAAAAATTCGATCTGTTTTTTGCCCAGCCCTTCAATATCAAAGGCATTGCGCGAAACAAAATGCCGCAACCGCTCCACCCGTTGAGCCGGACAGATCAGCCCCCCGGAACAGCGCCAGGCCACCTCGCCCTCATCCCGCTCAAGCTGGCTACCGCAGGACGGACATGTGGTGGGAAAGACTATGGGCTGACTGCTGCCCGTTGTTTTGGCCACTGCGACCACCTGCGGGATCACGTCCCCGGCCCGCTGGATGATCACCTCATCACCAATTTTCAGGCCCAATCGTGCGATTTCATCGGCATTATG
>DRKK01000312.1 GCA_011051815.1 Sphingomonadales bacterium
CTTGGCATCAAGATTACCGAATTTGACGATAAAATCAGATATTTTGTCATACCGTCCCTGTGGTTACTTGGCGGTTATACGTTGGTGACGGGTAAGCTGTTGTTTGTTGGTGATGATGTGGGCGGCACCTATTGGTTTGCCACGAAGCTGACCTTTTTCGGTTTCATTATGATCATCGGGCTGTTGCTACGCTATATTATGAAAGACTGGGCCGTGGGTTTCCATCGGTTGCGCGAAGAAGGCTCCACACCGGAGATTGAACATATCTTTACCTCAACCCTGGCCAAGGCGCGCAAGCTGGCCTATGTCTATTGGGTCTGTATCAGCACAATGGCCTTTATCGGGGTGACCAAGCCCTTTTAAAGGTAATTTTATCTTGGTAAAAATATGATAATGATATATCATTAGGACCTGTTAGCCCTATGGCCCCTTGTCAGGATTTAAATAATGATATTGAAAAAAGCACTTATGGCGGCTCTTTGTTGTGTAACAGCAGGGGCCGTCCACGCCACAGACAGGATTGACCTGTCCACCCCCGAAGGCGCCCTAAAGGCTAATCGGAAAATTCATTGTTCGCTAAAGGACAACCAGCCCATTTTCTATACATGGGAGGGGGAGGTCTTTTCCCAACGTATGGGGGAACCGGACCGGAAGCTGTTTAAGGTATCGGGCATGAATGTCCGTCAATGTGTCAGCATAGACGGCGGCAAGCGTGGTACTGGCTACCGGTTGGTCAGCCGGGAGGTCATGCTGTATCTGGACCCGAAAACCGGCGAGCCGCTGGACAGTTGGCATAACCCGATCACGGACCGCGATGTGAGCGTGATGCATGTACAGAATGACCCGGTCAATGGCCGTCCGTCTTTTCCCTATACCAAGGATGGCACACCTTCCCTGCGCTGGACCGGGCGGGAGGATAGCGGTTCATGGTTCATGTCGGTCACATTCCCGCTTTTCTATCATAATGTGCTTCAGGGCGATTATCAGAAATACGTCGGCGGGGCCTATCAGGCGACCGAGATGTTTAACTTTCTGGGTGAAATGGATGATCTGACAGACGCGGGCAAGGATACCGCGCAGGTCAAGGTGGGTTGGGTGCGCCTGTCCCAATGGTTGCCGTGGATGGAGATGCAGGGCCGGGAGGGCAAGCTCTATACCCATGCGGCGGGCAAGAAAATTTCCGGTTTTGATGCTTTGCCACAGGTCTTAAAGACTTTTATCAACAGCAAAGCCCCGCTATATAAGGCCCCGCCATCCGGGGATGACAAGCGGCGCAATGAGACAAGCTGGACCTATTTCAAAAAGCATGTCAAAGACGGCAGACTGCCTTTTGGCGGCCAGAAATAATATGTCACCACAGACGTTATTCGATAAATTATGGGACAGCCATGTGGTCTCGTCACTGGGTGATGGGGTCGACCTGCTCTATATTGATCGGATATTTCTTCACGAACGCACCGGGTCCATTGCCCTGAAAGGGTTGCAGGAAAAAAAACGCCCCCTGCGCCATCCGGAAAATGTCTTTTGTACCATTGATCATATTGTGGATACTCTGCCGGGTCGGGGGGATGAAACCCTGATGACGGGCGGTAAAGACTTTATCCAAAGCACACGGGCCTCGGCGCGGGATGCGGGGATAACCTTTTTTGATATCGGGGACACGGAGCAGGGGATCGTTCATGTGATTTCACCGGAACAGGCTATTGTCCTGCCGGGACTGACGGTTATCTGTCCGGACAGCCATACCTGTACCCAAGGGGCTTTCGGGGCGCTGGCTTTCGGCGTTGGCTCGACCGAGGCCGAACATGCCATGGCCACCGGATGTCTGCGCCTGGAAAAGCCAAAAACCCTGCAAATTTCATTTGAGGGACAGCTGTCAGAGGGCGTTACGGCCAAGGATATGATCCTTTATCTGATCGGCAAATATTCGGCGGCGGGGGGCAGCGGTTACAGCGTGGAATTCTGCGGCGATGCGGTCAGCGCCCTTGATATGGAAGCCCGCATGACCCTGTGCAATATGGCGGTGGAATTCGGCGCCTTCACCGGGATGGTTGCCCCCGATGAAAAGACCAGCGCCTATCTTGAGGGACGCCCCTATGCCCCCAAAGGGGCGGACTGGACCCGTGCCTTGTGCGATTGGCAGGATCTGGAAAGTGATGAAAAGGCGAATTTTGATAAGAAAATTGCCATTGATGCGGCAAATATCTCGCCTATGATCACTTGGGGGACCAGTCCCGGCCAGGCGATGGCCCTTGACGGGTTGGTGCCGGATAGTGTCAAAATGTCGGACCCTCACGCGCAGCAGGCGGCGGAAAAGGCATTGGCCTATATGAATATTCATCCGGACAGACCCCTGTCCGGGCTTGCCATTGACGGGGCCTTTATCGGCTCCTGCACCAACAGCCGCCTGTCTGATTTACGCCGGGCCGGGGAAATTTTAAAAGGCCGCAAAGTGGCAGAGGGCGTGCGGGCCATATGTGTGCCGGGGTCCAGCGCAGTGAAACGTCAGGCCGAGGCCGAGGGCTTGGACAGGGTTTTCACGGATGCGGGCTTTGAATGGCGGGAATCAGGCTGTTCCATGTGCTTTTACGCGGGCGGGGAAAGTTTTGGCCTTGAACAGCGGGTGGTCACCAGCACCAACCGAAATTTTGAAAGTCGGCAGGGGCCTAGGGTGCGGTCTCATCTGGCCAGCCCGGAAACGGTGGCGGCCTCGGCCATAATGGGTCATATCGCCAGCCCGAAAGAGGTTAAAGATGGAGCCCTTTAAAAAAATCACTGCCGTAGGGGTGCCTTTGCTGCGCATCAATGTGGATACGGATTGCATCATTCCCTCGCGGGAGATGAAAAAAGTCTCCAAGGTTGGATTGGGCGAGGGGCTGTTCGCGGGCTGGCGTTATAAGGACACAAGCGGGCGGGAGCCGGACCCGGATTTTATCCTCAATGATGACCGTTACAGCGATGCGCAGATTTTATTGTCCGGGGTGAATTTTGGTTGTGGCTCCAGCCGGGAACATGCGGTATGGGCCTTGGTGGAATATGGCTTTAAAGCAATTTTGGCCCCGTCCTTTGGCGGTATTTTCTATAATAACTGCACCCGAAACGGTTTGTTGCCGATCATATTGGCGGAGGAAGATATTGCGCTGCTAGCGGGGTGGGTCGCAGAAAACCCGCAGGAGAACAGGCTGGTCATTGATCTGGTCAGACAAATCGTCAGCGGACCGGAAGTCGTGGCCTTTCATTTTGATATCAGCCCGCAGGACAAGGATATGCTTCTGAACGGCTTTGACATGATTGATGTTACCCTACAGAGGGAAAACGAAATCACAGCATTCGAGCAACAGGACAGACGAATCTGGGCGAATCTGGGCGAAACTCAGCTAATCTCATAGCCCTTTGGCTGGCCCACATCGGGGATAAAACCATATAGATTTTCACCGGGCAGGGCGCGTTGAACGATCTCGCGTGTGGCGATCAGCTTATCCAGATCAACGCCAGTATTTAGCCCCATGGATTCCAGCATATATACCAGATCCTCGGTGACAATATTGCCGCTGGCCCCGGGGGCAAAGGGACAGCCGCCAAGGCCGCCGAGAGAAGAATCCAGCGTGGTAATCCCCACATCCAAAGCCGCAAGCGCATTGGCCAGCCCCAGCCCACGGGTGTTATGAAGATGAAGCCCGGTCAGCTTGTCATCGCCGACCACGGCCTTGACGGCCTTTACCAGCCGCTTAACCTGTTCCGGATTGGCAAATCCCGTGGTATCGGACAGGCCCACCTCATCACAGCCCGCCGCCATAAGGGCTTCGGCCAGCTCCAGAATCTTGCTTTCCGGCACCACCCCTTCCAATGTACAGCCAAAGGCGGTGGAAATGCCGCCTTCAAACTTTGGTCGCTGGTCCGCAGGTAGGCTTTTCAGCAGGGCCGATATTTTCCGTACCTCGTTGAGCATCTCCGCATGGGTGCGTTTC
>DRKK01000313.1 GCA_011051815.1 Sphingomonadales bacterium
ATGGTTAACAAAACATGAATAACGCTTTGTTAATAATATGTTAGCTTTTGCCCGCAGAAAACTGCCAAATTCGGAAGGGAGGTTGTTTGGCATGTTAATTGCTGAGTATCAGGCAATAGAGACAACAGGTAAATGCGTATTATGAATATCAGTAAACTGCTTACAGGACTGGGAGCCTTCCACAGCCAGGAAAAACCGGCTCATGCAGCGCAAGGCCAAAAAGCCGGAAAGCCTGGTGATCGTTCCGTCCCGGTTCAGGACAATATATCAATAGACAGTATCGCCGTGGCCAATATCTGGCGCGAGGTCGCCGGACAGGTGGATGTGCGCAATGCCACTCCGACGGAAATCATCACTTTAAGCAGTGCCTTGTTCAAGGCCGGGGCTATTAGCTATGACGATTATGTCGACTTGAGCTTTCAGCCGGAAATCAATCTGGATAGCGGCGGTGAAACCACAAGTTTCAGCCATGACCGGAAAGATTATATTGCCTTGTGGCAGGACAAGGAACAGAAGGTCATTCGGTCCGGCGGCAATCGGGGCCAGATCGAAGACACCCATCGTATTCAGGCCATATTGAAATATGTGGATAGCTTGAAATAACGACCTATCCCTGTTGCGCCCGGTGCAACAGGATATGATCAGCCAGAACGCAGGCCATCATGGCCTCGCCAATGGGGACGGCGCGGATGCCAACGCAGGGGTCATGGCGGCCCTTGGTGATAATTTCGGTTTCTTTGCCCGCCTTATCCACCGTTTTGCGGGGGGTGAGGATAGAAGAGGTGGGTTTTACCGCAAAGCGACAGACGATTTCCTTGCCGGAGCTGATGCCGCCCAAAATACCGCCCGCATGATTGGTGCGAATTGCTGGATTTCCGGCTTCATCCATATACATTTCATCGGCATTTTCTTCACCGGTCAGGCGGGCCGCATTAAAACCTTCGCCAATTTCAACCCCTTTGACCGCATTGATGCTCATCATGGCACTGGCCAGATCGCTGTCGAGCTTGGCATAGACGGGGGCGCCAATTCCGGCGGGAACGCCAAAGGCATGGACCTCAATAACGGCCCCGATGGAGCTGCCTTTCTTGCGAATATCATCGAGATATTTCTCCCAGACCGGGACCATGTCCTTGTCCGGAGACCAGAAGGGGTTGTTGCCGACCTCATCCCAGTCCCAGTTATCACGGTTTATTTCATGGTCGCCAATTTGAACCAAGGCTGCTTTGACCTCTATGCCAAGGCCCAAAACTTTGCGGGCGATGGCCCCGGCAGCCACGCGGCAAGCGGTTTCACGGGCCGATGAACGTCCGCCGCCCCGATGGTCGCGGATGCCGTATTTCTCCATATAGGTAAAATCCGCATGGCCAGGCCGGTATTTATCTTTGATGTCGCCGTAATCCTTGGACCGCTGGTCGGTATTTTCAATCATCAGGCTAATGGGCGTGCCAGTGGTCATGCCCTCAAAAGTGCCGGACAGGATTTTTACCTTGTCGGCTTCCTGCCGCTGGGTCATAAAGCGGTTTTGGCCGGGTTTGCGCTGATCCAGAAAATGCTGGATTTCATCTTCGCTGATGGTCAATCTGCTAGGCACACCATCGACCACACAGCCAATGGCCGGGCCGTGGCTTTCTCCCCAGGTGGTTACCCGGAAGATATGGCCGAAGCTGTTATAAGACATGACGTTTCTTTCTTAAATTAGACGAGGCTAAGATCCGGAGCATCTTCCCGTTTCATGCCCATCACGTGATAGCCGCTATCCACATGATGATTTTCCCCGGTTACGCCGCTGGACAGATCGCTGAGCAGATACATGCCGCTGTTGCCCACTTCGTCAGTGGTCACATTGCGGCCAAGGGGAGAGTTCAGCTCATTCCATTTCAGGATATAGCGAAAATCGCCGATACCCGCCGCCGCCAGTGTTTTGATGGGGCCGGCAGACAGGCTGTTGACCCGGATATTTTTCGGGCCGAGATCACGGGCCAGATATTTAACGCTGGCTTCCAATGCTGCCTTGGCAATGCCCATGACGTTGTAATGGGGCACGACTTTTTCCGCGCCGTAATAGCTCAGGGTGATCATGCTGCCGCCTTCGGTCATCAGCTTTTCAGCTCTTTGGGCCACGGCGGTGAAGGAATAACAGGAAATATTCAGGCTCATGGCGAAATTTTCTGCGGAGGTATCCACATAACGCCCGGTCAGTTCCGCCTTGTCGGAATAGGCGATGGCATGGACCAGAAAATCAATTCTTCCCCAGCGTTTCTCAAGCTCGGCAAAGACCGCATCAATGGACGCGCCGTCTGTTACATCACAAGGCAGGATGATGTCGGACCCTATGGATTCTGCCAGGGGACGCACCCGTTTCTCCAGAGCTTCCCCCTGATAGGTGAAGGCAATTTCGGCCCCCTGTTCCGCAGCTTTTCTGGCAATGCCCCAAGCGATAGACCGATTGTTGGCCACGCCCATGATGATCCCGCGTTTCCCGGCAAGAAGGCCGTTATTATTTGTCATTATTATTCCTTTGAGATTATGTCTCATTCCTTGG
>DRKK01000314.1 GCA_011051815.1 Sphingomonadales bacterium
AAGCCATTTCCTCCAGCGTATCTGTACCCTGAACAATGACAAAGCCGTCCGCTTCCCCCTTTTGATCCGCCTGCGTGATTTCTGCGGCCAATGCGAAAGCATGCTGATAAGTTAAGTTAGCGCTGGCCACCATATGATCGGTGCGGGCCTGCAGGTCAGCGATCTGATCAAGGCCCGGTACAGCGCGGCACAGGGCCGCCGCATCCACCGAGGGCACAACACCGGATGCGGTACCCGGCGCTTTGTCCATGGTGATGGTTCCGCCGAGCAAAAATAATCTCACTTTTGGCAAGGACATGGGCTTCATCCATTCTGTTACGACATCTTATCTTATCGCATCAACAGGTTGGCGGCGCAATCACACATTTCATCAATATGGCTGTTGTCGGTATAGATTCCATCAATCAACAACCGGGCGAGGCCATGCAGCGTCCCCCAACTGACCTGTGCCAGCCGCAGGCTGTCCTCTCCGGCGGGCAGGAACCCCTGCTTCTGCCCCTGACGCGTGAGCTTTACCTGATCCTGAAACACATCGTAAGCAATGGCCTTCAGGCTTTCGGTTGCGCATTTTTGTTTCCAGATGCTCCGGCCAAACATCAGATCATAATATTCTGCATTTTCCAGCGCATAGGTCATATACCAGCGGATATAAAGCCGGTAACGCTCAGCAGGAAGGCGGCTGTCATCCTGAAAAATTCGGCTGATTTGATCCTGCCATTGCCGAAAACCTTCTTCGGCTAGGGTGCAGAGCAGCACATTCTTGTCCCGGAAATAATGATAGGCCGCCGTGCGCGACACCCCCACCCGGTCCGCCAATTTACGCAGGGAAACCGCCTCCACCCCCCCGGACCGGATCATATCGCGGGTGGCATCGATGAGCTTCTGGCGCAAATCATCATGGTGATAGCTCTTGTCTGCAACTTCTTTTCGGGCGGGTTTTTGACTCATGACCGGAATCTTACCAGCCAATCTTGACACTGTCAAATTCCGATGATATAAATTCTGCAATCATATGCTCACCCTAAGGATATAGCCATGTCAGACAGCCCTTACCCCACCCTGCTCAGCCCACTTGATTTGGGTTTCACAACCCTGAAAAACCGGGTTCTGATGGGCTCCATGCATACGGGGCTTGAGGAGGCAAAGGACGGCCATCACAGGCAAGCGGTCTATTTCGCCGCGCGCGCAAGAGGCGGTGTGGGCTTGATCGTTACGGGCGGCATCGGGCCAAACCGGGCGGCCTCTGTTCATGCGGGGTCCAAAATTCTGGAAACAGATGAAGATGTGATCCACCATAAGGTCATCACCGACGCGGTCCATGAGGCGGACGGTAAAATCTGTATGCAGATTCTCCATACGGGCCGCTATGCTTTTAATGACAAGCTGGTAGCCCCGTCACCCATCAAAGCCCCCATCAATCCCTTCGTCCCCCGCGAGGTCACCCCGGAAGACATCGCCTATGAGATTGAGAGCTTTGTTAAAACGGCGGTTCTGGCCCAGAAAGCCGGCTATGACGGCGTTGAAATCATGGGCTCCGAGGGCTATTTCCTCAATCAGTTCATTGCGACCCGCACCAACCACCGGACCGATGACTGGGGCGGTCCCTATGAAAACCGTATCCAGCTGGCCGTTGAAATCGTCCGGCAGGTGCGCGAAGCTGTGGGTGAAAATTTCATCATTATCTTCCGCCTGTCCATGCTGGATCTGGTGGAGGGCGGCAGCAGCCATGATGAGGTCATTGAACTGGGGCAGGCCATTGAAAAAGCCGGGGCGACCCTGATCAATACGGGCATTGGCTGGCACGAAGCCCGCATCCCGACCATCATCACCAAGGTGCCGCGCGCCGCCTTTACCTGGGTCACAGCGGAATTCAGGAAGGCCCTGTCCATTCCGGTGATTACCTCAAACCGGATCAACACGCCAGATGTGGCCGAGGAAGTACTGAAACGCGGTGACGCGGATATGGTCTCCATGGCACGACCTTTTCTGGCCGACCCGGATTTTGTCAAAAAAGCCGCCGAGGGCCGAGCCGATGAAATCAACAGCTGTATCGCCTGTAATCAGGCCTGTCTGGACCATATTTTTGTTGGCAAGATTTCAAGCTGTCTGGTGAATCCCGCCGCCTGTCATGAGACAGAGATCATCATCACCCCCACGGACCAGCCGAAAAAGCTGGCGGTTATCGGGGCCGGACCAGCGGGGCTGTCCTTTGCCACCACCGCCGCCCGGCGGGGCCATGATGTCACCCTTTATGACGCGGCACCAGAAATCGGCGGCCAGTTTAATCTGGCCAAGCGCATCCCCGGCAAGGAAGAATTCGCCGAAACCCTGCGCTATTACAGCAAACAGATTGACCTGACCGGGGTCACGCTCTGCCTGAACAGAAAAGTCACCGCACAAGACTTGAACGACAGCGATTTTGACGAGGTCATTCTGGCCACCGGAATCACTCCGCGCCAGCTGGATATTGAAGGCCACGACCATGAGAAGGTTTTGCCCTACAGACAAGTCATTCTGGGCGCCGAAGTGGGCCGGAAGGTGGCCATCATTGGCGCGGGCGGTATCGGCTTTGACGTGGCCGAACTGCTCAGCCATGCGGGCAAATCCAGCAGCCTTGATATCCCGACCTTTATGGCCGAATGGGGCATCGACATGACCTTTCACGCGCGCGGCGGTGTCGAGGGCATAAGCCCCATCGTCCCCCCATCCCCCCGCGAAATTACCCTGCTTCAACGCAAAAGCTCCAAAGTCGGGGCGGGCCTTGGCAAGACCAGCGGCTGGGCCCACCGGGTCGGGTTGAAGAAAAAGGGCGTCACCATGATTGCCGGCTGTGAATATCACCGGATTGATGATCAGGGGCTCCATTTTTCCGTCGGCGGCGAGGAACGCTTGCTTGAAGTGGACAATGTGATTGTCTGCGCCGGGCAGACCCCTCTGCGCACCCTGATGGAAGGCCTTGCCAAACCCTGTCAGCTTATTGGCGGCGCGGATGTGGCCGCCGAGCTGGACGCCAAACGCGCCATAGACCAGGGCACAAGGCTAGCGGCAGAGATTTAATCCGCCAAGGGGGGAATGGTCTTAAGCAAAACCCACGCGGGCAAGATCACCGATGATACGCCGAGGGCCAGAAATATCAAACCCCCGGAAATAAACGGGGCCAGAGCGGCGGTGCCGAGGGCGGCAATGGCCGTCACCCACAGGATAATCAGAGCCGAGCCCCGGGCATCATCATGGTCCGCCGCCTCTAATGCTTTCATAAAGCCCGACCCGCCGCGCAGGCCCAGCCCGGCATTTAACGGGATAAAGGCCGGAATTAATATATGGGGATCATTCCCGCCCCACAGGGCATAGCCAACCACGAACAGGCTGCTGCCCACGGCCATGTTCGTGCCGGTTTTGATCACCGCTTCAAAGCCGAAATGACGTACCGCCGTTCCCGCCACATTTGACGTGATGATGAAAGATGCCACACCGCAGACCTGAATATAGATGAAATCCTCTATGGTACCGCCCATGGTTTCAACGATGACCACCGGCAGGGAAAAGACAAAGACCAGCAGCCCGCCCAAAACACAAGCATGGCTCAGGCCGTACCGCATAAAGGTCTTGTTGGCCAACAGCTTCATATAGCCGCCAAGGTCGCGGGAATGGCGCGCCGCATGACCCGGCAAAATGCGGGGCCGAACCACAAGAATAAGACAGATCACAAGGGCAAAAAACCCGGTCACCAGAAAGGACGCCGTCCAGCCGAATCGCCCTGACAACCAGACCCCAAGTATAGGCGCCAAGGCAGGCACCAGAGATTCAATACTGCCCAGCAAACTTATAACCCTGACCGCTGCGATCTTGCTGAATAATTGCCGGGTCATGCCGGGGGCAATGACCGCCGGGGCGCTGGACACCGCACCTTGCAGAAACCGCAAGCCAATCAATTGCCAAATATTGTCAGTCATGATGCACAGAAACGACAGGGCACTAAAAGCCGCCAGAGACCAGAGGAAAAGTATCCTGCGGTCCATGCGGCTCGCCAGCACACCAAAGGTCAGAAATCCGATACTGGCCCCGCCCACATAGGCCGCCAGAACAAGCTGAACCTCACCAATGCCCGTATGAAATATATCCGGCAGGGTAGGAATGGACGGCAGGACAAGGTCAATACCCGCCAGCCCGACAACCGTCCCCGACACAATAAGAACACAGGCCAGAATTTTTGCGAAAGATGTTTCCATAGCGCAGACTTATATGAGAATCCCCCCACGCCCGTCAATGGCTTCTTATCCAATACGCCTGGCCGTGGCCTCTGAATATTTGGCTGGGTGTGTACTTCCGGCCTTTCACACATCCACATTGTAAAATTTTATACTTTCTGATATGTTTAATATCTAAAGTAGTTCTTACTTCTTAAAGTCGCGTGAAACGCTTCCAATTTTTGTTTCCTTTTGTTTTCTGAGTTGTCGAAATTTTCACTCGCAGGCCGTCGCCTGTGACCCGTGTGCTATGCGGGTACGTTACTTTCACCCCAAAAGGAGGGATAATAAATGTTTAAAAAAATGATTATGACAGCCATTATGGCTGTATTCGGACTGTCGCAATTTGCTTTTTCAGAGGAATTGCCAAAGGCCGGAAAGCGGATGAATACTGACTATTTTGAAATTCAAGTGATTAAATACAAACCCGGCATGGCCGGTAAAGCGGGCGAATATATTGAAAAATATTTCATGCCAGCGACAGAGGCTGCCGGTACGCCGGCACCCTATATTATGCATATGCAAACGGGCCAGTGGGATACAGTTCTGTTCTGGAAACAGAAGGACGGTATGGGTTCCTTTGACTGGTATTTGGATGCAGACGGCGAAAAATGGTATGCGGAACTTGCCAAACAAAATGGCGGGATCAAAAATGCCCAGAAAATCTTTGATGATTATTATGCCATGATTGCGACATCCCGCCGGGAAATAGGTCATCACCATATGGCCAAAAAAGATGAG